>CAXTPM010000408.1:0-5244 GCA_964245865.1 uncultured Fimbriiglobus sp.
GTCGTCAACGCCAGCACCCGCTTCAATGATGGGGGGCAGTTCGGCCTGGGCGCGGAGATCGGCATCAGCACCGACAAGTTCCACGCCCGCGGCCCGTGCGGGCTGCGCGAGCTGACGAGCTACAAGTACCTCGTCACCGGGTCCGGCCACACCCGCGGGTGAAAATGGGGCTTGACCGCCGGCGCGGACCGGGTACAAAGGACGTGACGGACGCTTAGCTCAGCTGGCTAGAGTACCACATTGACATTGTGGGGGTCACTGGTTCAAGTCCAGTAACGTCCAGTCAACACCGAACCCCAGCAATCCTAGCGGTTGCTGGGGTTCGGGCTTTTCCGAAGTGGCACGCCAACCAGCCCGGTTTACCGCCTAATTACCGCCAATCGTGCCGGAACCGCCCTCCAGACCCCCGAACAGGCTCTCGGTTGCCCCCGCGAGCTGCGCGTCATCGGTCGGCATCACGTGGCTGTAGACCCTGAGCGTCAGCTCGACCGAGGCGTGCCCCAGTCTCTGGCTGATCGCCTTCAGGCTCAGCCCCGACGACACGAGTACGCTGGCGTGCGTGTGCCGCAGGTCGTGGAACCGCAGCGCGGCCGGTGGTGCATCGACCCCGGCGGCTTCGCACAACTTGGCGCACCGCTTGAGGGCCGGCCTGAACGACCGCTTGGTGAAGTTCGACTTGTGCACCGGCGCGCCCGTCCGCGTCGCAAAGATCAAGTCCCCTCCCCCGGTGCGCCCGCCCTCCCGGCGGCGCGCGTCGAGCGCGGCCCGAGCGAACGCGGGGAGTAGCACCGTACGCTTCCCGGCCGCCGATTTCGGCTCCTTAAATACCCACCCATCCTTCGTGCGCGTCAGCGACCGCCGGACGCTCACGGCCCCTAGTTTCGCGTCGTAGTCGCCCCAGCGGAGGGCCAGGACCTCCCCCAGCCTCAGCCCCGCCCCGAGGGCCACGCAGTAGAGGGCAAAGTCGGGCCGGTTCCGCACGGCGTCAAGGAAGTGCCTCGCCTGGCACGCGGTGAGGAACGACGGCTCGCGCCGTTTCGCCTTGGGCATCGCCACCCCGACGCACGGGTTTGAGGTCACGAGCTTGAGTCGCACGGCCTCCTTGAGCGACTTCGACAGCACCGCGTTTGCCGCGCGGATCGTGTGGGCGCTCGCGCCCGCGTCGGCCATCGAGCGGTAGAACCCCTCGACCGCGATCGGCGACAGCTTCGCCAGCTTCAGCATGCCGATCGCCGGGGTCAGGTGCAGCCGCACCAGTTCGTCGTACCGCTCGTGGGTCGAACTCTGGAGTCTGCCCTTGGCCTGGGCGACGTAGCGGCGCAGGTACTCGACAAGGGTGAGTGAACCGGCGTCCCCGATCGGCCCCTGGCCTTGGAGTGCGCGCAGCTTCTCCTGCACCTCGCCCTTGGTCTTGCCGGTGACGGTCTTGCGCCGGCGCTTGCCGTCCTCGCTGTAGCCCAGCGAAATAGTCGCCTCCCAGTGCCCCGAGGGGTGCTCCCTGACGCCGCCCTCTCCCCTCCCTCGCCTCGCCCTGCCCATCGCCTGCCCTCCCGTGTGTGCCGATGCCTGAACTAGTCTGCTGCAATCCCACTCCGCCCCGGCCCGTCCGCGAGGCTTGCCGCCACCCGCCGTTGCGAACCGAGACACTTGCTACGAGGATGATCGGGGCCATCAGCCTTCCCGTAGTTAATCAAATCAGCTTACCCATCCGGGGCGGCTCGGCGCAGCACCTGCGATTCCCTACTGCCGGGTAAACATCACCCCTCATCCTCCCATCCTCCCGGTGGTACGCTGATGCGCCGTGCGGGTTGCAACTCCCCGTAGCGAATGGGGTCGTGGCCAATCCAGGCGGAACCCCCCACGTCCAGTGCCGCCTGCACCCAAATAGCTCTGACAAGCATTATTTCGTGGCGCACGAAATAATCGCAAGGCGAACGAAGGGCCGGGCCTCTTGATGGCTGGACCCCGCGACCGCCGGCGGCTCGACTCTGACGGGGAGCATACTGTCGGCGCCGACGATATGTTTAGTAGGCGAGTGACGGGCCGGGATCGGCCGGTTGCTGCGCACGTTCATGTGCCTTGTTTTCAAGCCGTTCGATGCGGAACAGGCGGTCGTATCGGGCGGTCGCTGCGCACCCCCACTCGCGCCAATTTCGCCCCCCTCCTGGCCGGCGTGTTGCCCGCTTGCGGCACCCCCTGAACACTCCCCCACTTCCCCCGCGCAGACTCCGCGCCGCCCCGGCCACTTCCCCGGCGCCGCGGGCGCAATGCCTGCGGCCGAATTAGCCATGGCTAGCATTTTACTTAGCCTTGGCTAATTCAGCCTCGCGGCACCCACGCCTGAACCTCTCCATGACACCCCCGCCCCCCGCCGACTCCGGGCGACCCGCGCCGGGCCGTACACTCCATCCCGCACCGGCGTTGTCCGGCACCGCCAGCTTGCCCGCCCGCGCATCGGGCTGGTAGGGTGGCCCCACGCCGGCGACGGCGGAACGAGTGGGAGGAAGTTTGTGATGCAATCAAACGCCGCGGGGCGGGAGCCGGGGGCGCCGTTCGACTACCCCGAGGCGTCGCGCTTCGCCAAGCTCTCCGAGAGAACATTGCGCAACCTCGTCCGGGCCGGCAAGCTGACCGTCGTCAGGGTCGGCAGCCGAGTTCTGATCCCCGATGACGCCCTCCGCGCTTTAGTCAGCGGCGAACCCCAGCCCGCCGCCGGGGGTGCCCAGTCGTGAGCACCGAACCCGAGCAACTCGCCGCCGCGCAGCAAGACCCCCCACCCCCCTACCGCCTCGCGGACGGACTGGACGCGATCGACGAGACGATTATTGCGGCGATGGGCACCGGCGCGACCGTGTGCGCCGCCGCGAAGGTCGCGGGCATCCACCGCAACAACGCCCTCGTGCGGTCGCGCCGCCCGGAGTTCCGCGAGGCGCTCAGGGTGGTCTTGTCGGAGCGGTTCCGCGATGCCAGCACCCGCGCCATCTGCCTGACCGAGGAGGCCGTCGAGACGCTGGCGAAGGTGATGCGGGGGCGGGGCGGCAAAATGGCGCAGGTGCGCTACCAGGCGGCCGAGGCCATGCTCAGGGCCGCGCAGGTACTCGACGACCGCGCCGAAGTGAGTCACATCGCGGCCGACGCCATCGCGGCGAAGAAAGGCGGCAGGTAGTGCTCACCGCCCCGGCGCGATGGCTCCTGCGCAATCCCGCCCGCCCGGCCGCGGCCACCGTCGCCCGCGCCCGCCGGCCGTTCGGGCTGGAGTGGATGCGCGACTACCTGCCGCACTTCCTCACCTGCGCCCCGAGCCGCCTCCACCTCGACCTCGCCGACGACTTGGCCGAGTCCGACCTGTCGCGCGGCAACCGACTGAACCGCATCGCCCCGCGCGGCGCCGCCAAGACGACGTGGATGACCACCGGCCACGGGCTGCACGGCGCCCTCTCCGGCGCGGAGCGCTTCACGCTCGTGACTTCCGAAACCGGCCCGCAGGCCAAGAACTTCCTCCGCTCGATCCTGGACGAGGTCGAGAACAACCCGGCCATCGCCCGCGACTACCCGGAGGCGGCGGGCCGCGGCCCCGTGTGGCAGGCCGACTGGGCGGTGTTGAACAACGGCGTGGCGCTGTGCGCGCGGGGCGCCGGGGGCCGGGTGCGGGGGCTGAAGCACGGCAGCTACCGGCCGACGCGCGTGATCGCCGACGACGTGAACGAGGTGGCCGACGCCTACTCGCCCACCAAGCGCCAGCGCAAGTGGGACTGGTTCACGCGCGACCTGATGCAGTGCGGCTCGCCGGGGACGAACTACTACGTCGCGGGGACGCCGATCCACCGGGGCGCCGTCTGCTACCGACTCGCGGAGACGCCGGGCTGGCGGTCGAAGTCCTACCGCTCGCTTGACTCCTACCCCGAGCGCATGGACCTGTGGCTCGAGTGGGAGCGGGTACTGACCAACCTGGCCAACCCCGAGCGCGAGGCCGAGGCCCGCGCGATCTACGAGTCCCGCCGCGCGGAGATGGACGCCGGGGCGGTGGTGCTGTGGCCGGAGCGCGAGCCGCTGTACGACCTCATGCTGATCCGCGCCGCCAACGGCCAAGGGGCGTTCGACTCGGAAAAGCAGGACAAGCCGGGGCAGGACGGCGCGGCGGAGTTCCCGGCGGACTGGATCGACTCGTGCCCGTGGTTCGACGCCCCGCCCGAGACCCCCGTCTACGTCGGCGTCTTCCTGGACCCGTCGAAGGGCGGCACCAGCACCAAGGCCGACTACCACGCAATCGTCACCATCTGGGTCACGGCCGACGGGATGGTGTGGCTCGACGCCGACATGAAGCGCGAGGCGGTGCCCTCGGCCGCGCGGCGTCTCGTGTCGCGGGTGCTCGAACTCGTCAAGGCCGGGCACGCGCCCGACGTGGCGATGGAGACCAACGGCGGACTCGGCGCGCTGATGGTGCCCGAGATCGAGCTGGCGATGCGGGAGTACGGCGCGGTGTTCGGGGTGTCCGGCGTCGAGAACTACTTGGCCAAGGTCATTCGTGTGCGGCGACTGGGCGGCTACCTCCAGCGGGGGCAGGTGGCGTTCCGGCGGACGGCGGGGACGGGACTGTTGGCCGAGCAGTTGCGTGAGTTCCCGAACGGGGATCATGACGATGGTCCCGACTGTTTGGAAGGGGCCGTTAGACGCGCGGAAACACTACTGGGGGTGAACTCGTGAGTACGACTGCGGGCGCGATCTTTGGGAAGACGGGGGCGCGGGCGATGGCCGAGGCTTTTGCGATCCTGGCCGGGGACCTGGTGCCGCCCGGACTCGACGCGCGGCTCGCCGCACTCGAGGACGTGCTCGAGATCACGCCGCCCGAGGGCGCGGGCGTGCCCGAGCGGCTCGCGGCGCTCGAGGCCGCGCTCGGGATGCCGCCCCGGCCCCGGCGGGCCGTCGCGCCCGAGGCGGAGCGGGAGTACGCCGAGGCCACCGCCGCCGCGAACGCCCTCGCCGCGTCGGACGACTCGCCGGCCGCGATGGCCGCCTGCCGCCGGGCGGGCCGCGCCATCGCCGCCTACGCCGACGCGGCGGTCAGGCCGGAAATCGCCGCGGTCGTCCGGGCGATCCTGGGCGACCTCGCCGGCGGCCCCGCCGAACGTGCCGGCGGGCCGTGCACGAGTCCCGCCGACTCGGCGTAGTGGCAATGCAGTACACAGTAGGGGGCTACCGTTCGGACTTCCGCATCTCGCCGCAAACCGACCCGACCTTGTCCAG
>CAXTPM010000409.1:0-1750 GCA_964245865.1 uncultured Fimbriiglobus sp.
GCTTAATTCAAGGCTGCGTCGCCTCCGACGTGCTGCTGCCGTACCGCTACTGGGGATCGCGCCATTACTGGCTAGCCATCGATTTGATGCTCCTGAAGGTGATGCACGACGCCGGCGAGACAATGGTGGCGCTCGCGCTCTACCGGCAGGCCAAGGGGGCGTGGCCTGACACGGCCGACGAGTGGGACGGCTACCGGGCGACCCACTTTCCCAACCGGGCGCCGCTCGACCCGTTCGCGCGCGGGGCGACCTACCGCTACCGGCTAGCCGGGCCGGGCGAGGCGGTGCGCGTGGCGGATCGGCGGACCCTCGAAGGCGGCTCCCCCGAGGTATCGCCGCCGGGCGCCGGCGAGTTCGGCGCCGACGAGTTCTCGGCCCTGGCCGCGCTCGCCGGCGGGGCGACGGCGTGGCCGCTGGAGCCGGGCTGGGAACTCGACCTGCCGCCTCTGGCCACCGAGGGTCACGGTGAGGGGTGCGGTGCCCTGGTCGGCGGCGCACCCCTCGGAGCGATGTTCGCCGAGAACGCCGATGCGCTCGGGCAGCCGCCGGGGGCGTTCGCGGGCGGGCCACCGGGCGGGTTCGGCGGGGGCGAGTCCCGCCGGCCGCTGCCGCTGGGCCGCGCCGGCCTCAACGCCCGCCGCATTCCGGGAGCCACGTACCTCGGCGTGCCGGAGGGGGCACTCCTGCTCTGGAGCGCCGGCACCGACGGCCAGGACGACGGCGGGCGCGCCAACGCCCTCGGGCTAGTCGGCGACTACTCGGTGCCGGCGGGGACGGACTTGATCTTCGTGCTGCGCCCGCCGCCGAAGAAGTAGCGCCGGGGTTCCGGCCCTCCGAGCGGGGGGTGTCAGCCCCCTCGTGTGCGCCAAGGTTGACGAAACCCGCGGTGCTCACCCCGATTCGCACGAGGGGGCTGACGCCCCCCGCTCGGAAATCCAACACGAAGTGGGAGCTATGCTCGGCGCGATCTCGGGTGATATCATCGGCTCGGTTTACGAGAACAAGAAGTCGTGGCTCGCGCTCAAGTCGCCGGACTTCGAGCCGTTGTTCCACCCGAGGGCGCGCTTCACCGACGACACGGTGCTGACCGCCGCCGTCGCGGACCACCTGCTGGGCGGCGCCGGCCTCGCCGCGCTGCTGAAGGACTACGCCAACTGCTACCCCGGCGCGGGGTTCGGCGGCGAGTTCAAGCGCTGGGTCGCGTCCGACTCCGACTCGCCCTACGGCAGTTGGGGCAACGGCTCGGCGATGCGCGTGTCTCCGGTGGCCTACGCGTTCGACACCATGAGTGAAGTGCTGCACGCGGCGAAGGAGACCGCGCGGGTCACGCACGACCACCCCGAGGGTGTCAAGGGCGCGCAGGCCACCGCGGCGGCGATTTACCTCGCGCGCACCGGGGCCGACAAGCCCAGTATCCGGGACGAAATCAGCCGGCGCTTCGGCTATAATCTTGACTTCACGATCGACGAGATTCGCCCGAGTTTCGCGTTCGACTCGTCGTGCCAGGGGACCGTGCCGCCGGCGCTGGTGGCGTTCCTGGAGTCGAGCGGCTACGAGTCGGCGGTGCGGCTGGCGGTGTCGCTCGGCGGCGACGCGGACACCCTCGCCTGCATCGCCGGGAGTGTCGCGGCGGCGTTCTACGGCGGCGTGCCGGCGGCGATCCGGGCTGAGGCGCTGGCGCGACTGGACGACGACTTGCGCCGGGTGGTCGCGGAGTTCGAGGCGCGCTTCCCGGCGGCGGCTATGGTAT
>CAXTPM010000409.1:1760-5222 GCA_964245865.1 uncultured Fimbriiglobus sp.
CCGGAGGCCCGCCGTGCGCCCGCTGCCCGCCGAATCCCCGCCGCTCACCGACTCGCGCGACCTGCCGGCTACCGCTGTGGTGGACCTCGCCGCGGTCGTCGCCGCGCCGGCGTTCGTCATGGGCATGGTGGCGAGCCTGGTGTTCTTCCTGATCGAAGTCATCTACCGAGGCGCCTATTCCGGGCGGCTGGTGTGGACGTTCGGCTTCTTCGTATTCGGCGCGGTGCTGATCGCGCGCATCTCGATCCAGCAGTCGCGCAGTATCGCCAGCATGTACGGCCTCGGGCTGGGGGCGGCGTGCTTCGTGGCGATGCTCCAGTTCGTGGACTACCCGCCGGGGCCGATGGCGACCCTCGGGCCGGCGGTGAACCTGGCGCTGATGGCGCTGGTGTGGTTTTGCGCCGATCGGCTGACGTGGGACTGCACGCACTTCGACAGCGCGCGCAAAGCCTCCGGGCGCGGACTCTTGGCGGCGAGCGGTCTGGAATCGACCCGGCGGAGTGCCTCGAAGTTCGACGCTGCGGCGGGTGAGGATGACCACGTCGAACCCGTGCCGGGTTCGACGTGGCTGGAGCGCTACCACGAGTACCGCCGGCGCCAGCGGGAGAAGCCGCACACGCCGGGGACGTGGGTGCTGTACTTCGCGCTCGCCGCGCTGCCGCTGTTCGCCCTCGGGCAGTCGCTCATCCCTTCGGATGATGCGGCGCGCCGGGCGACCACGTTCTGGTGCATGGCCGGCTACATCGGCTCGGCACTCATGCTGCTCGTGACCACGAGCCTGATGGGGCTGCGGCGCTACCTCGAAGAGCGTGGCGCGCGCATCCCGCCGGCCCTCACCTACGGCTGGCTGGGGCTGGGGGCGGGGCTGGTCGTGCTGTTCCTGGCGGTGGGCGCCGTGCTGCCGAGGCCGCACTCCGAGACGCCCCTGGTCGATCTCGGCACCACGAAGAAGGGCGACCGCAAGGCGAGCGACTACGCCGTGGTGCGCGACTCGAACGCCGGCAAGGGCGACGGCGCCAAGGGAAGTAAGACCGAAAGCGGCCAGAGCGGCCCGGCCGACGCCAACAGCAAGAAGGCGGGGGGCGCGGCGGGCCAAAGCAACTCCGGCGGCTCCGGCGACCAAAAGAGCGGCAAGGGCGGCGACTCGAAGGGCGGCGACCAGGGCAAGGGCGACGGCGACAAGTCGCAGCAGCAGGGCAAGCAGTCCAAATCGCAGGACCAGTCGAAGGGTGACGGCAAGAAGGCCGAGGGAGAGCGGAACAAGCAGGACGGCGAGCAGGACAAGCAAGACGGCGACAAGCGCGACGGCGACAAGCCGTCCGAGCGCGACGAGGGCGGCTCGAAGCAGTCGGGGTCGAGTCCGCCTCAACTCTCGAAGATACTCGAACCCGTCGCCGGCTTCTTGCGCTACGTCGTGTGGATCGTCGTCGCTGTCGCAGTAATCGCGGCGGTCGTCTACTTCTGCCTCAAGGGACTCGCACCATTCACCCACTGGGCGCAGAGTCTGCTCGACTGGTTCCGCGGCCTGTTCGGCCGCAAGGTGCGCGAATCCGAGTCGAACACCGCCGAAGCCGCGGCGCCCGAGGAGCGTGGCCGCGTGAACCCGCCGTTCGACGAGTTCGCCAACCCCTTCCGCCCCGGCAGCCCCCGCCGCGACTATCCGGGCTTGGTGCGCTACACCTTCAGCGCGCTCGAGGCGTGGGCCGAAGACTGCGGCGCCCCCCGACTGGCCGGAGAGACGCCGCGCGAGTTCGCGGTGCGGCTGGGGCACGCGGTCGAGAGCCTCGACGAGCCGGGCTACGCGGTCGCCGAACTCTACACCCGCACCGCTTACGGCCGATCCGCGCCGGCCGGCCGGCCGACGGCGCCGCTGGAATCGCTCTGGACGGCCCTCGAAGCCGCGCCGCGCGGCCCGCTACCGCCGCCCGAACCGGGGACTGGCACCCGAGTTGCTGCGCACTAAAACGAGACCGTCCGACCGACGCCACCGAACCGCAGGCACCGATGACCAGCAACCCCCCCGTTTCGCAGGCGACCGGCTGGATCGGCCCGCAGGACGTGTACCTCTTCAACGAGGGGAGCCACACCCGGCTCTACGACAAGTTCGGCGCCCACCCCGTCACCGCCAACGGCACGCCCGGCTACCACTTCGCGGTCTGGGCGCCCAACGCCACCTACGTTTCGGTCATCGGCGACTTCAACCGCTGGGACCGCGGCGCGAACCCCATGCGCTTAGTCGAAGGCTCGGGCGTCTGGGCCGCGTTCGTGCCGAACGTCGAGCCGGGCGTCTGCTACCAGTACCACGTGGCGAACGCTACCACCAACTCCAGCGTCGATAAGGCCGACCCGTTCGCGTTCACCTCCGAGATCGCCCCCAAACAAGCTTCGGTGACGTGGCAACTCGAGTACGACTGGCATGATTCGGAGTGGATGAGGTCGCGCGGGGCGAAGTTCGGCACGGGCGCGCCGGTGTCCATTTACGAGTTGCACCTGGGGTCGTGGATGCGCGAGAGCGTGCCGCCGCACCTCTCGCACGGCTACCGCGCGGCGGCGCCGCTGCTCGCGGACTACGTCAAGAAGATGGGCTTTACGCACGTGGAGTTCATGCCGCTGACCGAGCACCCGTTCTACGGCTCGTGGGGCTACCAGTGCACGGGGTACTTCGCCGCGACCAGCCGCTACGGCACGCCGCAAGACCTGATGTACCTCATTGATTACTTGCACCAAAGAGGCATCGGCGTCGTCCTCGACTGGGTGCCGAGCCACTTCGCCACGGACAGTTTCGCGCTCGCCCGGTTCGACGGCACCGCGCTCTACGAGCACGCCGACGCGCGCCAGGGCTACCACCCCGACTGGGGCAGCTACATTTTCAACTACGAGCGCCACGAGGTGCGCAGCTTTTTACTCTCCAGCGCGTTATTCTGGCTGGAGAAGTACCACATCGACGGCATCCGCGTCGATGCCGTGGCGAGTATGTTGTACCTCGACTACTCGCGCAAAGAGGGCGAGTGGATTCCGAACCAGTACGGCGGGCGCGAGAACCTCGGCGCGATCGAGTTCATCAAGCGCTTCAACACCGAAGTCTACACGCACTTCCCCGACGTGCAGACCATCGCCGAGGAATCGACCTCCTGGCCGCTGGTGTCGCGCCCGGTCGCCGACGGCGGTCTGGGCTTCGGCTACAAGTGGGACATGGGCTGGATGCACGACACACTCAAGTATTGCCAGACCGACCCGCTGTACCGCAAGTTCCAGCAAAACACGCTGACCTTCCGGGGGCTGTACGGCTACACCGAGAACTTTGTGCTGCCGTTGTCGCACGACGAAGTCGTGCACGGCAAGGGGCCGCTATTCGATAAGATGGCCGGGGACGACTGGCAGAAGTTCGCCGGGCTGCGCCTGCTCTATAGCTACCAGTACGCGACCAACGGCAAGAAACTGCTATTCATGGGCGCGGAACTG
>CAXTPM010000410.1:0-5216 GCA_964245865.1 uncultured Fimbriiglobus sp.
ATCGCGGCACCTGTTCGACTTCACGACGCTGATGTTCGCCGAGGCGCTGCGGGCCGAACTCGCCCGGCCCGGCGCGGAGTGGGGGCCGAAGCTGCTCGACTCGCCGTTGGTGAAAGCGCTCCCCGCACTAGAGGGCGGCAAGCCGTTCCCGGCCGAGTGGGTGCCGGCCGAGAGTGCGTTCGTCGCGCGCGGGGACTTCGGGCGCCGGCACGTGTTCAAGCGCGCGGAGTAGCACACGCCAGTGAGGGCGAAGGCCCGCCGTCCGCGACGGCGCGGAAGCTCCCAGCGAGTAAGAGACTCCGCGCCGTCGCGGACGGCGGGCTTTCCTTCACCCTTTGTCTTCGGCCCCGCCCCCCCTACAACTAGCCTCATGCCCCCCGCGATCCGCGTCGAGAGCCTCGTCAAGACCTACCCGGCGCGCCCCCCGGTGGAGGCGGTGCGCGGCCTCGACCTCGTGGTCGAGTCGGGCGAGTGCTTCGGACTGCTCGGCCCCAACGGCGCGGGGAAGACCACGACCCTCGAAATCCTTGAAGGGCTGACCCCCCCCACGTCGGGCACGGTGGAGGTGCTCGGCCGCACCTGGGACTCCGAACCGCAGGCGATTCGGGAGCGCGTCGGCATCTCGCTGCAGGAGACCAAGCTCACCGACAAGCTGACGGTGCGCGAGACGGCGGCGCTGTTTCGCAGCTTCTACCGCCGCGGGCTGGACCCGGCCAACGCGCTGGATTTGGTCGGCCTCGGCGAGAAAGCCCGCGCCTACGTGGACAAGCTGAGTGGCGGCCAGAAGCAGCGCTTAGCAGTCGCGTGCGCGCTAGTCGGCGACCCCGAGCTGTTGTTCCTCGACGAGCCGACGACGGGCCTCGACCCGCAGTCGCGCCGGCAGCTTTGGGACGTGGTGAACGCCTACAAGTCCACGGGGCGGACGGTGCTCTTGACGACCCACTACATGGACGAGGCCGAGCGGCTGTGCGACCGGGTGGCGGTGGTCGATCGCGGCCAGGTGATCGCCCTGGGCACCCCCGCGGAGTTGATCCGCAAGATCGGCGGCGAGCACGTGGTCGAGTTCAGCTTGGCCCCCGGAAGCCCGCCGCTCGCCGAGGCCGAGCTAGCCGCGCTCCCCGGCGTGCAGTCGGCGAGCGTGGCGGCGGGGGGCTACAGCCTGCGCGCCGCCGAACCGCATTTGGTGCTGCCGGGGGTGCTCGAACTCGTGCGGGCACGCGGCGCCACGCTGGCCGGGCTGACGACGCGCTCCGGGACGCTGGAGGATGTATTCGTGACGCTCACGGGGCGGCAGTTGCGGGACGGGGACTGAAACCGAACTCGGAACTCGGGGCGCGGAACTCGGATCGGAAGACGAGAGCCGCCCCCCGCGCCGCCCCCCACGATCTGCGTTCCGAGTTCCGCGCCCCGAGTTCCGAGTTCCCGATGCCCCCCGACCTCACCGCCCACGACCGCGCCGGCTTCGGGTCGCACCCGCTGTGGCAACTCCTCAAGGCGCGCCTCCTGGAGTTCGCCCGCGAGCCGGCCGCGTTGTTCTGGGTCTACGGCTTCCCACTCATCCTCGCACTCGTGCTGGGGTTCGCGTTCACCAACCGCCCCGTGGAGCGCGTGACCATCGACGTGGTGGCCGGGCCGGGGTCGGCGGAGTTGCGGGCGAGGCTGGCCGGTGACGAGCGGGTCAACGCCGTCGAATCCGCCCTCGACGCCGCGAAGGCGCGGCTGCGCACGGCCAAGACGGGCCTGATTATCGTGCCGACGGCCGAGGCGCCGGGCTACTCGTACACTCTGGACCCGAGCCGCCCGGAATGCACGCTGGCGCAAGTCACCGCCGAGGCAGCGCTCGCCCGGTCGGGCCTCGCCGGGGTCGCCGCGCCGAAGGTGACGCCGTTCGCCGAGGCCGGGGGGCGCTACATCGATTTTCTCTTGCCGGGCCTCATCGGCGCGAACCTGATGGGCGGCGGGCTGTTCGGCCTCGGCTTCGTCATCGTCGATTTACGCGTCCGCAAGCTCTTGAAGCGCTTCCTGGCCACCCCGATGAGTAAGCGCGACTTCCTCTTGAGCCTGCTGCTCAGCCGGCTACTGTTCACCGTAGTCGAGGTCGGCGTGCTACTCGCGTTCGGCGTGTTCGCGTTCGGGGTGCAGGTGCGCGGCGATCCAGTGTCCCTAGTCGTGGTGGTGCTCTTGGGGGCGAGTGCGTTCGCCGGACTGGGCCTGTTGATTAGTAGCCGGGCACGCACCATGGAGACGGCCGGGGGACTGGCGCAGGCGGTGATGCTGCCGAGCTACATGGCGAGCGGCGTGTTCTTCTCGGTCGAGCAGTTCCCGGCCGGCGTGCAGCCCGTGCTGCGGCTACTGCCGCTGACCGCGCTGAACGACGCGCTGCGGCTGGTGGTGAACGAGGGGGCGAGTGTACTCGACCTGGGGCCGCAGTTGCTGGTCCTGGTCGCGTGGGGCGGCGGGAGTTTCTTCCTGGCGTCGCGGCTCTTCCGGTGGCTGTAGCAGCTCAGAGATGTGGGTCGGGCCGGCCGGTGGCGGGGTCGAAGCCGGTGTCGGGCGCAGGGGCGCGGGGTCGCTCGAAGCCGGCCCGGCGGGCGAGGGCGTCGGCGCGCTCGCGGCCGGCGAAGTCCCACCGGCGCAGCCCGGCAACCGCGATGGCGCAAGAGCACGCCACGGCCAGGGGGGCGTAGACCGCCTCGGCCCGCCCGGCCTGGGCGTTCGGGGGCCAGGGGGCCACCACCGACGCCGCGCCCGCCGCGAGGGCGGTGGCCAGGAACAGCCCGACTCCCAGCGCCGCGAGCCGCCCCGGCGCCGCCAGGATTGTCGCCAGCCCGGCGGCGAAGGCCAGCAGCCCCCCCGCTGTGATGGCCATCGCCGCCGCCCCGCCGCGACCGGCCTCGCCCGCCGCGATGCCGCAGCCGATCGACGCCCACCCGGCGGCGGCGAAGGCGACCAGCGGTAGCCAGACCCGCCCGTACCCCGCCAGCACCGAGCGCCAGTCGAGCCCGATCGGCGCCCCCCGGAACTCGCCACTTTTGGCAAGTGAGCCGTCGAGAACGAGGAAACTCCCCTCGGGGAAGATCGGCACCCAATTGACGTGGAAGAAGCGGGTCAGGACGAGGAACTCTCCCGGAGACCGCGCGACGAGTCCGTAGTTGCTCGTACCGGAAAAGACAACCACGATGCGCCCCCACGGGTTCCGAGCAAGCCGTCGCCAACCCTAGCACGCGGCCCGCGCTGGGGCCGGGTTGGGCTTGCCAGCGGCGCGGTTGCGGTTAAATTAACTCGGTACCGCCGCCTTAGCTCAGCGGTAGAGCACGGCTTTCGTAAAGCCGGGGTCGAGAGTTCAAATCTCTCAGGCGGCTTTGGCCCTGACTCGTTTGCCGAACGCACTTTGCGCGTACCTCCCGGCGTCCGGGAGTGCAGCCCGGACGCCGAGGAAATCCGGTAGGACTACCGGATTCGGCTTGGGGGGCTGCACCCGTGACCGACCGCAACCAGCCCGCCCACATCCCGAAGTACCGCAGGCACAAGCCGACCGGCCAAGTCGGCTTGGCCCCGCTCCTCGCCGCCGGCGACGGCCCCGTGTTCTCGCCCGTCCGGCGCTCGTGGGGAGGGCGCGGCTGACGGCGGCGAGGAGCTCGGACGCCGAACCAAGGTCCGCAGCGGACGGCGGCTGCCCGGCCGGCTCTCCTTGATACACTACTGCCCTGGACGGCCGTAGAACCCCGAGTGAACCGCCGGCGCACGGCGAGTTTCTTCGGGGCTTTGCGTCGATTCCCGTCACGGGCCGTTGCGTCCGGCCCGACCCGTCTGCACAATCTGTTGACCGGACGAAGCGAGCGCGCGACTAACTCCGCACTGGCCACGGCCCCCCGCCCCTCCGATCGCTTACTCTCCCGAGCAGGAACCTGTGTATGAACCCGCTGCCCCGGATCGCCCGATTCCTCGCCGCACTCGGCGAGGCCGCGAGGCGGAAGCTGGCCCCCGCCCCGCTCGCGGCCGTCTTCCTCGCCGCCGCGACCCCGCCGGCCCCCGCGCAGAACCCGGACCCTAAGTTCTACGTGTTCCTCTGCTTCGGGCAGTCCAACATGGAGGGCTTCCCGGCAACCGGGGAGATCGACAAGACTGCGGCCGAGCGCTTCGAGGTGCTCGCGGCGGTCGATTTCCCGAAGCTGGGCCGCAAAAAGGGCGAGTGGTACCCGGCCGTCACGCCCCTGTGCCGGGGTTCGACCGGCGTCTGCCCGGCCGACCACTTCGGCCGCACGCTCGTCGCGCACCTGCCGAAGGACGTGACCGTGGGGGTGGTGAACGTCGCGGTCGCCGGGTGCAAGATCGAGCTGTTCGACAAGGAGAACTCCGGCGACTACGCCAAGACCGCCCCAGGGTGGATGAGCAACACCATCAAGGAGTACGGCGGCAGCCCCTACGCCCGCCTGGTCGAGATGGGCAAGCTCGCCCAGAAGCGGGGCGTCATCAAAGGGATTCTGCTGCACCAGGGGGAGTCGGACACCGGCGACAAGGCGTGGCCGGAGAAGGTGAAGGCCGTCTACGGCAACCTGCTCCGAGACCTGGACCTCAAGCCCGAGGCGGTGCCGCTCCTGGCCGGCGAGGTGGTCCACGAGGACCAGAAGGGCGTCTGCGCGGGGATGAACAAGGTCATCGCCGGGCTGCCGGGCGTGATCCCCACCGCCCGCGTCGTCTCCTCGGCCGGGTGCGAGTGCGGCGCCGACCGGCTGCACTTCACCCCGGCGGGCTACCGCGAACTCGGCAAGCGCTACGGCGAGGCGATGCTCCCGCTATTGGGGGTCAAGGTTCCTGTGGCGGCGGCGGAAGTCCCCCCTTCGGGGCCGGCGACGTACTGCAACCCGATCCCGCTGCCCAACTACCCGGTCGGCAGGCGCGCCCGAGACGCGACCGTCGGCGCGCCGGTCCCGAACGACGACGCGCTGTGGCTGGTGGACAGGCAGCAGCAGTTCCGCGAACTCGCCGACGTGTCGGCGCTGTGGCACGAGGGGGCGTGGTACCTGTACCCCTCGGTGGACATGGCGTGGGTGAGCCGGGACGGCGGCGCGACCTGGCGGCACCAGCCGCTGAACGTCCGCGACATCGGGTACGCCCCGACGGTGGTCAGGCACAAGGGGAAGTTCCTGCTGATGGCCTCCGACTCGCCGGTCTACTCGGCGGATTCCCCGCTGGGGCCGTTCAAGGAACTCGGG
>CAXTPM010000411.1:0-5211 GCA_964245865.1 uncultured Fimbriiglobus sp.
CCACGACGGCGCTCATCCGTCGGTGTTGAGTCTGCCAGTCCTTGCCGGAACGACCTGGATTGTGTCGACCCGGAGTCGCCGCCGAGGCTGAACAGCCGGCGGAAGAAGCCGGGGCGCTCGCCGCACGACTGGCAGCCGGGGGCGAAACTCAGGAGCATCAAGGCAGTCAGGGTGCGGAGCATGGGGGAGCCTCGGGGGCCGTAGCGGTCGGGGCGAGTCTCCCGGCGGGCGTGGCCTTGAGTCAATCTTGGTGCAGTCAGGGCACGCTATCAAGCGCATCTGCGTCAACGAAACGGCCGGCGGGGTGACTCCCGCCGGCCGAACCGCTTTCGCCTACCTAGTCGTTACAGATTCCGTGCAGTCATCAGCCGCCGCCCGCTTTCGGCCCCGCGCCGCCGGCCGCGGCCTTGAGTTGCCCGCGCACGTAGTCCACCGCCGCGTCGAGTTGGCGGTCCTTGAACACCTTCGCGTCCTTCTTGGGCACGGCGCGGATGACTTCGCGCTCGCGGTAGTGCTCGTCGAAGTCTTGCTTCTCCTCGCGGCTGAGCTTGACCTCGAAGCCCGAGTCGGGCTTGACGCCCCACTCGTCCTCGGGCTTGCCGGGGGTGCTGTTTTTGTCAATGTTCCGGCCGGCCGGGGGGAAGTAGCGGGCGGTGGTGAGCTTGATCTGCCCGTTGGTTGGCGAGAAGTCCTTCACGCTCTGCACGCTCCCCTTGCCGTAGCTGCGCTCGCCGACCACCACCGCGCGGCCGTAGTCCTGGAGGCAGGCCGAAACGATCTCCGAGGCGCTGGCGCTCTGGCCGTTGATGAGCACTGCCATCGGGAAGTCGGTCTCCGAGCCGAAGTCCTGGTCGGCGTAGGTCTGCGGCCGGCCGGTGCGGGGCTTGACCGACACGATCACGCCGTCTTTGAGGAACAAGTCGCACACCTGCACCGCGCCGTTCAACACCCCGCCGGGGTTGTTGCGCAGGTCGAGCACGAACCCCTTCATGCCGTCGCGCTTGAGCTTGCGCACCACGCTCTTGAGTTCGCCGGCACTCGACGGGGTGAACTGCGTCATCATCACGTAGCCGATCTTGGTGTCGGGGTCGATGACGAACGTCCAGTCGTCCTTCTCGTCGCGCTTCACGCCCAGAATCGTCTCGGTGACGACGACGCCGCGTTTGATGGTGTAGTCCTTCGGCTGCTCGCCCTCGCGCTCGATGGTGAGCGTCACCGGCACGCCGGGCTTGCCGAGGATGATCTCGAGCGCCGACTCGGTCTTCATCCCCTTGGTCGAAATCTCGGTCGGCTCGTCACTCTTAAGCGGCTCGCCCTGGGCGTTGGAGTCGCGCTTAATCGCGCTGATGAGGTCGCCGGCCCGGATGCCGGCCTTGTACGCCGGGCTACCCTTGATGGGGCTGACGACTAAGAGTCCGTCGCGCACTAGGTCACGGCGAATCTGGATGCCGACGCCGCGGAACTCGCCGCGCAACGGCGCGTCCATCTTTTTGATGAGGGCTTCGTCGTAGTAGGTGGTGTACGGGTCGCGCAGCTCGGCGAACATCATCGTGATCGTGGTGTCGGCGTCCTTCTGCCCTTCGAGGTCTTCGCGGTTGCCGAGGTTCGTGCGCACCGCGCGGAGCAGGTCGGCGATTTTGCCGCGCGGCAACTCCTTGGCGTCTTTGAGAGTGCCGGCGATGTTTTCGGGCATGGTCTCTTCGAGGCGGCGATACAAGCCCTTGACCGCGAGCGCGGCCCACTCGCCGGTCGTGATCGGCTTGACGTAGTCCTTCTCCACCGCGTCGATGGCGCGCAGGATGGTGCGGGCGTACTTGTCGGCGACTTCTGGGGCGATGCGCGTGGAGGCGACGATCTCGGCGCGGGCCTTGAGGAACGCCTCGGCGTCGAGCCGGCCATCGGCGAGTTGTTGGGCGTTCTTGCGCAACTCCTGCTGCGACTTCAGCTTGGGCATCCGCCCCAACAATTTCTCGGTCTCGGCCGCGACTTCGGGCGGCAGTTGCTTGGCGAGCGCGGCCAGGGCGCCCAGGCGCTTCTCGACCCCGGCAGTCTGCTTGGGGTTCTTCGAGAGGGCGAAGTGCGCGGTTTCCTCGCCGACGATGAACGGGACGGCTTCCTTCTCCTGGTTGGTCTTGCCGATCTTGCGGGCTTCTGTGGGAATCTTGGCCTCGACGTACTTGACGAGTTCATCGACGATGACCATGCCGTCCGGCTCGTAGCCCTCGGTGTCGGCGGCGCCCCGGAGCGCTTCGAGCACGGTGGTAGCGAACAGGCCATTGTTGCCTTGCGAGAGCGGCGGGTTGGCGGGGATGCTAGCGAGCATCACCACGCGGTCGTGCGGCGGCGGCTGCTCGCCGTCGGCGTCCTTGTCGGTGCCGAACACGGCACTGAACACGTCGCGCAACCCCGGTTCGGCGAGGGTCTCTTTGCCGGCGTCGAAACCCTTGAACGCCACGTCGAGCATCAGGGCAATCTTGCGGTCCTTGGCCGGCTTCAACTCCGCGCCCAGGTCGCTGCCGAGCAGGCCCGTCTTGGCGCGCTCGGCGAACTTGGTCTCGGAGGTGAACAGGCAGGTCTGGTCGCCGGCCGAGGCGCCCCGCCCGAACATGGCGACGATGATCGCGTCGTCCTTGCCGGTCTTGGCCACGGCCTCGTGCAAGGCAGCCACCACGTTCTCGCGCGTGGCGGGCTTGCTCTTGCGCTTCTCGTCGGGGGTGCCGGTGAGCAGCACCACCCGGTCGGGCTTGGCGAGCGAGTAGGCGGGGTCGGCGTAGAGGTCGTACACCGCGCGGGCGTCGGCCTCGGCGGTGGGGCGGGCGTCGATCTTGGGGTCGGAGTAGCTGCCGACCCCCACGACGACCACATAGTTCCCCTGCGCCGGCGGCGCGGGCGCCCCACCGGGGGGGACATCGGCCCGGACGCTTGCAGTCGCGGCGACGGCCACTAGGCCGGCCAGCCAGGCTCGGATCATCGGCGTTCATTCCTTCACAACGGGCCGGACACTCAATGGATGGAGAGTGGCGCGCGGCGGACTCATCCGGTCTGGGTTGAATTGTCCGCAGTGCGGGCGGCGGCGTCAACACGGATTGGAAAGATGAGAGGCCGGGGAGAGGTGAGGAGGGCAGAACGGCAATGAAAGCCCAGGGACGAACGTCCCTGGTTCTGGATCGGCCCCCAGGGATGTTCGTCCCTGGGCTTTCGTCTACGCATTATGCCGGCTCATGCCAATCAGCACCTCGGCCCCCGCATCCAGCACTTCGTCCGGCGCCGCATACGAGATGCGGAAGTGCGTGTCGGCGCCGCTGAACACCCCGCCGGGGATGACCAGCAGGTTCCGCCGCACGGCTTCTTCGACGAACGCCGTCCCCGTGGGGTAGCCCTCGGGGACACGGGGGAAGAGGTAGAACGCGCCGCCGGGGAGGGCAAAATCGTAGTGCCCCCGGAGGGCCGACGCGAGCCGGTCGCGCTTGGACTTGTAGTCGGCCACGATGCCGGTCGCGTCGAACTCGAGTGCGGCGACCATCGCGTACTGGGCGATGCTCGGGGCGCAGACGTAGGTGAACTGCTGGAGCTTGGTCATCTCCTCGACCACCCGCGCGGGGCCGTGGACGTACCCCAATCGCCAGCCAGTGACGCCGTAGGTCTTGCCGAAGCCCTCGACCACCAGAACATCGGGGTCGAACTCGGCGGGACTCGCGGCGGGTTCGTCGTAATGAAACGCGCGGTAAATCTCGTCGCTCACCAGCAAGACGCCCCGGCGGCGGCAGACCTCGGCGATCGCCCGCAGCGAGTCGCGGGAGGTGACGGCGCCGGTGGGGTTCGCGGGGCTGCACACCATCACCACTTTGGTGCGCGGCGTGATGGCGCGCTCAACGCGCTCGGGGTCCAACTCGAACCTGGGCGCGTCGCAGACCACCGGCACCGGCACCCCGCCGGCGAGATGGATGAGGTTCGGGTAGGCCACGAAGTAGGGGTCGGGGATGACCACCTCGTCGCCGGGGTTCACGGTGGCCATGAGCGCGAGCGTGAGTCCGCCGCTGGTGCCGCTGGTGACGAGCACGGGGCGGTTCTGCCCAGGGAAGCGCTCGGCCACGTCGGCCACGAGTTTGTCGCGCAGTTCGGCCGCGCCCTGGGTGACGGTGTAGCCGTTCTGGCGCGAGTCGATCGCGCGCTTCGCCGCCTCGCGGATTGGGGCGGGCACGTCGAAGTGCGGCTGGCCGATCGAGAGGTTGATGGGGTTTTTGAGCGACTTGCCGAGGTCGAACACCCGGCGGATGCCGGAGACTTCGGTGCGACGGGCGCGCTCACTGATCCAAGACGAAGGGGGCGGCATGGAAGAATCTCGGATCGCGGAACGGAAGCGATGGAAGCAGCCTCACCCCGCGTCCGGGTCGCCGTACTTGGTCGCCATCTCGTCGGCCAGCTTGTCCAACTCCGATTGCACCTCGCCCATCGACGCCGGGCGGCGCCGGGCCTTGTACTCCAGGCACGAGTCGATCAGCCTCGCCAGCCGCGCGTCGCAGCCCGGCATCAGTTCGAGAACCGGCTTGTACAGCCGCCGCGCGACCTCCTCGGTCATGGCGAGGCCGGCGAGGGCGACCATGCCCGGCGGGTGGTGGAGTGTGAGGGTGCGGTAGAGCGTCGCGCCGAAGTTGTAAATGTCGGTGCGCTCATTCACCAGCTTGTGCGAGGCGGTTTCGGGCGCCATGTACTCCGGTGTGCCCTGCACGCGCGACTTGGGCTCGGCTTTAATCCAGGCTAGTCCGAAGTCGATCACTTTGACTGAGGTTCCGCGGCCGAGCATCACGTTGTTGGGCTTCAGGTCGGCGTGCAGCACGCCCTTCGAGTGCATGTGCGCCACGCCCGCGGCGATCTTCTCGAACACCCTCGTGAGGCGCGCGGGCGCGGAGAGCGGCACCGCGTCGAGCGGGTCGCCGGGGACGTACTCGACCAAGAGCTTCGCTTTCTTGACGCGGAAGCGCCAGTCGGACTCGGTCTCGAACGCGAACACCTTCACCAAGTTGGGGTGACTCAACATTTGCCCGACGCGGAACTCGTGCTTGGCCTGCTCTAAATATTTGTGGTCGTCCTCGCACGTCACGGGAATGATCTTGAGCGCGTAGTCGCGCGCGTCGGCCTCGCGGATCGAGGCGACGAACTCCTCGACCGCCTCTCGGGCGGGCAGCGGCGCCGCGCGACGATCGCGCGCGC
>CAXTPM010000412.1:0-4759 GCA_964245865.1 uncultured Fimbriiglobus sp.
GGCGGGCTGGTACTGGCGGCGCGGGTGTGGCGGGGCAGGGCGGGGCGGGCGAAAGCCCGGTGACGACCGTCGCCGGGGCAGTCGAGAGCGACATCGACTCGCCGCCGAGTGAGGGGCGGCGCGGCCCCGGCGACGCTCGTCACCGGGCTTTCGCCCGCCTTCCCCGATTTTTCACACTCGCGCCCGCCTACCTCGCTAGGATCAACTCCACGCACTCGCAACCCGCCACCTCCGCAGGGCCACCCCGCCATGCCCGCCCGCACCCTCTGGGTCTCCGCCCTCCTCGCGCTGAGCGCCGCCGGCTGCTCGCGCGTGCCTGTCGCCACGGCCGGTGCCGCCGACGGCGAGGCGCCCCCGAAGCCCAAGGTCAAGCTCGCGGTGCTGGTGGTGTTCGACCAGATGCGCGGCGACTTCCCCGCGCGCTTCGGCCCGCTGTTCGGCGACGGCGGCTTCAAGCGCTTGCAAACTCAGGGCAGCGACTACCCGAACTGCCACTACCCCTACGCCAACACCAGCACCGGCCCTGGGCACGCCAGCATTCTCGCGGGGTGCAGCGCCAACAAGCACGGGGTGGTGAATAACAACTGGTACGAACCCAAGGAGGGCGAAGAGGCCTACTGCGCGGGGAGCACGCGCTACGAGCTGGTGCCGCCGATCGACCTAGGGAGCGACCCGGACAACCTCGACCCGCGCCGCAACAAGAAGGCCAAGCCGGCCGGCGCCGGCACCCCGGATCGCTTCGCCGGGCCGACGCTCGCCGATGTCTTGAAGGCATCGACGGGGGGCAAGGGGCGCGTCTTCGGCCTGAGCTTGAAAGACCGCGCCGCGATCCTGCCCGCCGGCCGCAAGCCCGACGGCGCGTACTGGTTCGAGGGGCGCTTCGGCACCAGCAGCTACTACCGCGACAGCCTGCCCCAGTGGGTGGCGGACTTCAACCGCTCCGGTCAAGCCGAAAAATATTTCGGTCAAGATTGGATCAAGTTGCGTCAAGATGTCGATTACGGCCAGTACGCCGCCGCCGACGACGCGCCCGGCGAGGGCAAGGGGCGGGCGCAGGGGCTGACCTTCCCGCACCCCACCACCGGCGGACTCAAGTCGCCGGGCAAGGCGTACTACGAGGCGATGGTGAACTCGCCCTACGGCAACGACCTGCTGTTAGAGTTCACGAAAGCCTGCGTGGTCAACGAGAAGCTCGGCCGCGGCGCCGCGCCCGACCTGCTCACGGTGAGTTTCTCGTCGAACGACTTGGTCGGCCACACCTGGGGGCCGGACTCGCACGAGGTGATGGACATTACGCTGCGCAGCGACAAAATCCTCGCCGAGCTGATGGGCTTCCTCGACCGCGAGGTCGGCGCCGGGCAGTACGCCATGATTGTGACCGCCGACCACGGCGTCTGCCCGGTCCCCGAGACGGCCGTGACGCGCGGGCACCCCGAGGCGAGGCGCCTCAGCCCCGCGCCGATGCTCCTTGCGGCCGAGCGCTTCCTGCAATCGACCTTCGGCAAGCCCGACACGCCAGCGGTCGTGACCGAGCCGGCCGAGGGCGGCAAGCCGGCCCAGGTGAAGGAGCGCAACCTGTGGATCGAGGCGGCGGTGGCCCCGGCGGTCTACCTGAACCGCCGCCAGATCGAGGCGTCGAAGCTCGACCGGGCCGCGGTGGCCGCGAAACTCGCGGCCTTCCTGCGCACGCAAGACGGCGTCCTCGCGGCGTACCCCTACACTGAATTGGCCGGCAAGCCCGAGGCGATGACCGACGAACTGCTCGCCAAATGCCGCCGCTCGTACTACCCCGACCGCGGCGGCGATGTCGTCATCGTGTCGAAGCCGTACGTCTACTTCGACAGTAACAAGACCGGCACCGGCCACGGCACGCCGCACGACTACGACACGCACACCGTCTTCCTAGCGATGGGGCCGGGCCTCGCCACGGGGCGCCGGGACGTGGCCATCACGCCGATGCACGCCGCGCCGATGCTCGCGGACATGCTGGGCGTGCGCGTGCCGGCCAACTGCGAGTACGCGCCGCCGGCGGGGTGGCTGGCGGGCGGGAAATAGGCGGGCCGGGGGGCGAACAGCCGAAAGCGACCTCACCCCCCGGCCCCCTCTCCCAAGAGGAGAGGGGGAGAAACCTACTGGGCGAGCGTGAACGGGGCGGCTGCGGAAACTCGCCACTGGTTGAAGCTGAACATCACGCTCACCCCCTCTCCTCTTGGGAGAGGGGACCGGGGGGTGAGGTCGCTTCGTCGGGGCCGATTAACTCTCGCCTTCCTCGACGGCCACAACCGCCACTACTTCGCCCCCGTTCGCCAGCCGGTCGAACTCGTCCTCTGTCAGCACCGCCACGCCCAGTTCCTTCGCTTTGGCCAGCTTACTCCCCGCGCTCTCGCCGGCGATCAGGTAGTTCGTCTTCGCCGAGATGCTCCCCGTCGGCTTGCCGCCGAGCGACTTGATCTTGGCCTCGATGCCGAGGCGGTCGTACTTCGTGAGGGTGCCGGTGACGACGACGGTCTTGCCCGAGAGCGGCAGCAGGCCGGTGCGGGCGACGGCCGTATGCGTGAGGTCGAGGCCGAGTTCCTTGAACTCCGCGACGAGTTTCTCGCCGTCGGGGCAGTGGAAATACTGGTACACGGCCTCGGCGCGCTTCGGGCCGATCCCCTTGACGCGCGCGATCTCCTCGACGCTCGCCGCGAGGAGGGCGTCGATACTGGTGAAGTCGTTGACCAAGAGTGCGGCGATGCTGCCGCCCACCGAGTAAATGGAGAGCGCGGCGAGCCAGCGGCCGAGGCCGCGCGTCTTGCTGGCTTCCACGCCGGCGACGAGGTTCCTCGCCTTCGTCTTGGCGAAGCCCTCCAACCCGAGCAACTGTTTTTCCGTCATGCGGTAAAGGTCCGGTAGCGTCTTGACGAGTTCGGACTCGACCAACTGTTTGGCCACCTCCTCGCCCAGCCCGTCGATCTCCATGCGGTCGCGCCGGCCGTAGCTGAGCACGCGCTTCGTGAGCTGCGCCGGGCAGCGGCCGGTGTCGGTGCAGTAGTAGCCGTAGCTGATCGCGCTCTCCTCGCGCTCGACCGGCGCCCCGCACTTCGGGCACGCCGTCGGCCACACCACGGGCGTCTCGGCGCCGGTGCGGGCCTCGGCGACCACCGCGACCACTTGCGGGATGATCTCGCCTTTTTTCTCGACCACCACGGCATCGCCGATGCGGATGCCGATCTCCTCGACCCAACTGGCGTTGTGCATGCTGGCCCGGCCGACGGTGGTGCCGCCGAGCTGCATCGGCGGGTCGAAGAGTGCCACGGGGGTGAGTTCGCCGAACTTGCCGACTGAGAACTCCACACCGCCCAACTTCGACTGCCCCTGCTCGGCCTCGAACTTGAACGCCTTGGCCCAGCGGGGGACTTTCGAGGTGGCGCCCAACTGCTGGCGGAGGGCGAAGTCGTCGGCCTTAATCACGATGCCGTCGGTGTCATACGGAAGTTCGCGCCGCTTCTCGCTCCAGGCGTTGCAGTGGTCGATGACCGCGTCGATGCCGTCGAGGCTGGCGTTGTGCGGGTTCAGCGGCAGGCCGAACTGCTTGAGCGTCTCGAAGAGTTCGGCCTGGTTGACGAACGAAATGCCCTCGGCGGCGCCGGAGCCGTAGGCGAAGAAGCTGAGCTTGCGCTTGGTGGCGAGGCGCGGGTCCAGGAGTTTGAGCGTGCCGGCGGTGAGGTTGCGCGTGTTCTTGTACGGCTCGTCCCCGGCGGCAACCAAGGCCGCGTTGAGGCGCGCGAGTTCGGCGCGGGTCATGTAGACTTCGCCCCGCACTTCCAAGAGTTTCGGCGGGTTCGCGCCGCGCAACTTCAGCGGAATGCCGCCGACGGTGCGGACGTTGTGCGTGACATCATCCCCCACATCGCCCCGGCCGCGCGTCGCCCCCAGCGTGAGTCGGCCGTCGGTGTAGGTCAGGCTCATCGACACGCCGTCGATCTTGAGTTCCACCGAGTAGCGGATCACCTCGCGGCCGCTGAACTTGCGCAGGTCGGCGTCGAACTTCCGCAGGTCGTCCGCGTTGTAGCTGTTCTCGATCGAGAGCATCGGCACCGCGTGCCGGACCTGGACGAAGCCCTCGATCGGCTGCCCGCCGACGCGCTGCGTGGGGCTGTCGGGGGTGACGAGTTCGGGGTGGTCTTTCTCCAAGCGGGTGAGTTCTTCCAGCATCAGGTCGAACTCGCGGTCGCTAATCGCGGGGTTCGCCTCGACGTAGTAGCGGTAGTTGTGGGCGTCGATCTCGGCGCGCAAGCTCGCGGCGCGCTCGGCGGGGCTAGTCGCGGTCGGGGCGTCGGGCACGGCGGAACCCTCGGGCGTGGGGAGACAGACAGTATCGGCGTTGTGCGGGGGTGATTCTCACCCGAAGAGGCGCGGGGTGCAAGGTCGGGGGGCGAGTGGACCCCCGGCGGGCGGGGCGGGTTCCGGGCGGCGGGCGAAGTCATGCGCGATCTTCATACGGGCTTCATTAAACCCACACACGCCCGGCTAGAGTGTGGGCATCCGACGGCCTGTTGCCTGGGGCAGCGCGCCGCCGGGCTTTGTGATCCTCTCTTTTTCCCGTGGGTGCCCATGAAGTCCCGTCGCGCCGCGTTTACTCTGATCGAGTTGCTGGTGGTGATCGCCATCATCGCCATCCTGATCGGCCTCTTGCTGCCCGCCGTGCAGAAGGTGCGCGAGGCCGCGGCGCGGCTGAAGTGTACGAACAACCTCAAGCAGATCACGCTCGCTTGTC
>CAXTPM010000412.1:4769-5182 GCA_964245865.1 uncultured Fimbriiglobus sp.
ACGTCGAGAGCGCCACGGGGAGCTTCCCGCCGGGCCTGCCGAGGTTCCTGGCGAGCCTGCAGGAGAACGCGCCGTACACCGGCACCGCCCCCGACCCGGCGCCCGGCAGCGGCACCCCGGCCCCGGCGCCCGACGCGCCCCTGTACTGGGTCTACGGCAACGGCAGCACCCAGAACGGCGCGATGTACGGCCCGAGTTGGGTGTTCCAGATGATCGCCGAGATGGAGCAGACCCCCGTCGCCGCGATCGTGCCCGACAGCCTGCGCCAGGACGGCTACGAGGCCAACCCCCAGGACAACCTCGACGGCATTCCCAACCGCAACCCCGGCCGGGGGATGATCCAGGGGCCGCTCACTGAGAAGATCATGCTCTGCCCGAGTTCGGGCCACAACCCGAACATCCACTACGCCGGG
>CAXTPM010000413.1:0-5172 GCA_964245865.1 uncultured Fimbriiglobus sp.
CCATCGCCTGGGGGAGTCTCGTCTGCCTCGGCGCCAGCCGCATGGGGTCGCTCGAGAGCTACGCCTGGGCGCTCGTCGGCGCGGTGCTCGGCATCCTGCCGTTCCTCGCCGGCATCTTCGCCCTCACGGCGCTCCGCGACCCCCGAGTCCGCGCCGGCTTCGAGGAGGTCGAGGGCGCGCTCGACGAGGACGAGGAGGATGACGAGCCGGCGGAAGACGAGGACGAAGCGGACGACGAGGACGAGGAGGAGGACGAGCGGCCGGCGAAGGGGCGGCGGAAGTAGCACGCAGGGAGTCGGCGATGCCGTATTCGGGGTTCACGTTCGACACCGTCGAGGCCGAACTGGGCCTCGTGATCGACCGCGACGCTCTCTTCCCCGGTCTGACTGGGGTGGCGGCGCCGGCGTGGCTCGCGCCGGTCCTCGCCAACGGCCGCTCGCTGGCGCTCCAGAACGAGAAGTCGCGCAGCGAGTTCATCGTCGCGCCGGTGCTGCTGGCGGCGCGCGAACTCACCGGCGACGCCGTGGCCATCTACTCGGGGCAGAGTCTGGACATCGACGCGAAGCGCGAGTTGTTCGGCGAGTGCGACTTCATCGTCGCCCGCGCCCCGGCCCTGCCGCGCCTCCGGGCGCCGCTGCTGACGCTGGTCGGGGCCAAGCGCAACGACATCGAACTCGGCCTCGGGCAAGTGATCGCACAGATGGTCGGCGCGGCCGAGTTCAACCGCCGCGCCGACCTCGTGCGCCCCATCTACGGCTGCGTGACCACCGGCGAGGACTGGCAGTTCCTCAATCTCGACGGGTCGAGCGTCACCTTCGACACCGAGCGGTACTACATCAACCGCGTCGATCTCATCCTCGCCGCCCTCGCCTAGCCATTGCCCTGCGGCGCCGTATCTCAAGCGGTGCCCCGATATCTTTCGCGCAAGAGACCTCGATGCGACACCTGCTCTCCGCCCTCGTGCAGAACCAGCCCGGCGTGCTCTGCCAGATCGCCGGCATGCTGGCGTCCCGCAACTTCAACATCGACTCGCTCGCCGTCGGCGAGACCGACCACCACGACTTCTCGCGCATGACGCTGGTGGTGCAGGGCGACGACGCGGTGGTTGATCAGGTTCGCAAGCAGCTCGAAAAGATCGTCACCGTGATCGATGTCGATGACGTGGGCGCCGAGAACCACGTCGAGCGCGACCTGATGCTCATTAAAGTGACCTGCCCCGCGTCGAAGCGCGCCGAGGTGGCTCTGCTGGTGGAGACCTACCGCGGCCGCACGGTCGATATCCAGGCCGACAACATCATGATCGAGATCAGCGGCAACGAGGGGAAGATCGAGTCGTTCATCGAACTCATGCGTCCCTACGGCATCGTGGAACTCGCGCGCACGGGGCGCATCGCTCTCGTGAGGGGCCGAGCCTCGCACGCGCTGCCGGGGGCGTCGTCGGCGTCGTGAGCAGGCCCGCCACCCTGAGCCGAGGCCGAGGGCGCTAGAACTCGCGTGCGGAACCGCTACTCTGAACCCGCACACACTCCCCGCCAACAAGGCTCCCGATGACCACGCACAACCCCAGCCCGCCGGCCACCCCCGCGCCGGTGTCCCTCCCCACCCGGCACCTTGCCCCCAGCTTCGTGGCGCTCGTGCGCAGCTTAAAAGCCGGGGACCGCGTGAAGATCACCCAGCGGGTGAGGGTGGGTTCGCGCGTCTGGCACACCGCGGCCGAGGGCGTCTACCGGGGTATTAACTACCTCTCGACCGGCGTCACCACCGACCGCGTGGCCGAGGACGACATCGTGGTGCCGACCATGCACCTGGCCCGCGACTCCGGGGAACTGGTATCGGTCGCCCTGGACGAACACACCCAGTTGGAGAAGCTCTCGTGACCCGCTT
The DNA here is from genome assembly GCA_964245865.1 of uncultured Fimbriiglobus sp. Classification (GTDB taxonomy): domain Bacteria; phylum Planctomycetota; class Planctomycetia; order Gemmatales; family Gemmataceae; genus Fimbriiglobus. The sequence continues at coordinate 1,885 of CAXTPM010000413.1, forward strand.
CGCCGCGAGCCTGATCGCCGTCGTCGTCGTCGCCTCCACTAGCTCCGCCTGGAGCAAGCCCGGCCACATGGTCACGGGGGCGATCGCCTACCAGCTCCTGCAGAAGTCCGACCCGCAAGTCGCCGCCCGCGCGGTCGGGGTGCTGAAGGCCCACCCGCAGTACGAGAAACTCTGGAAGCCAAAGCTCGATACGCTGAAAAGCTCGAACCCCGACGCGGACCTGGACGAATACCTGTTCATGCTAGCCGCGCGCTGGTCGGACGACATCCGCCAAACTGAGTACGACCGGCCGACCTGGCACTACATCACCAACCCGTTCACCCCCGACCCCAACTTCCGCACCGACGCCGGCCCCGACCCCAAGGGCAACGCGCTCAAGGGCATCGCCGACAACCTGAAGCTCGCCCAGGACGGCCCCGAAGACCTCGACCGCGCGGTGCCGCTCTGCTGGCTGTTCCATCTGGTGGGCGATGTCCAGATGCCGCTGCACACCGTCAGCCTGTTTTCCACGACCTACCCCACCGGCGACCTCGGCGGCAACCGCTTCTACGTCAAGGTCACGCCCGACGGCAGGCCGATCAACCTGCACTACTTCTGGGACGGCCTGATTACCAACACCGACAGCTACACCACCGCCCACAATCTCGCCATCGAGCTGCGCAACCGCCCCGAGTTCGCGGCCGACAAACTAGTCGAACTCGAACACGCCGACCCCGAGTACTGGTGCCGCGTCGAAAGCCCCAAGCTCGCGCGCGAGGCGGTCTACCTGAACGGCAAGCTCGAAGGAGGGCCGACCGAGGCCGAGGCGCGCGTGCTGCCCGAGGGCTACGCCAAAGCCGCGAAGGCCGTCGGCGAGCGGCGCGGGGTTCTGGCCGGGTACCGGCTGGCCGCGACACTCAGGCTGGCGCTGCCTTCGCCACCGGCACCGGCGCAATCACACCCGCCGCGCTGAGGCCGTCCAGGACGAACTGCACCGCGATCCCGGCCAGCACCAGGCCCAGTACGCGCCCCAGCACGTGAATGCCCGTGGTCCCCAGGCGCCGCTGGATCGGGTTCGCCAGCAAGAGCGTGCCGTAGGCGACTAGCCCCGTGAGCAGGATCGCGGCGAACACGCTCATCACCTCGGCCCACCCGGCCGCGCGGCTCATCAGCACCGCCACCGTCGAGAGCGCCGCCGGCCCCGCGAGCAAGGGGATGGCCAGGGGCGCGATCGCCACGTCGTCCGCCGCCGCCCCCTCCGCGAGTTCCGCCGGGTCTTCCTGCGTACTCCGCTGCGCCCGGATCATGTCGAGCGCTACCAAGAACAAAATCAACCCCCCCGCGATCTGGAACGCCGGCAGCGTCAGGCCCAGGATGCGGAACAAGTAGGTGCCGACGAGCGCGAACGCCATCAGCGTCAGCGTCGCGGCGATGCAGGCCACCAGTGCGGTGCGGCCGCGCTTCTCCGGCGTGTCGTTGGCCGTGAGGGCCAGGAACGCCGGCACCGTGCCCGGCGGATCAACCAGGAACAGCACGGAGAGGAAGGCGGTGAGGGTGAAGTCGAGCATAGAGCCGGCGCTTTTTCCTGTCTCCTCCCCCCTCCGAGGGGGAGGGCTAGGGTGGGGGGGACTCGCCATCGCTACGGGCGTATGAGCGAGTTCGACTCACTCGTACTGGGCCAGTCCCCCCCACCCTAGCCCTCCCCCTCGGAGGGGGGAGGAGACAGGAGAGTGCACCATTGCGCCGCCGCTACTTCGCCCTCGCCTTCCCTTCGGCGAGCAACTTCTGCCCCGTCGGGCACTCCGCCTTCAGTGGGCACGACGGGCAGTGCGGCACCCCCGGCACGCAAATCTCCGCGGCGAACCGACTCAGGGCGTCGGTGAACTCCGGCCCACGCGCCTTCGGGATGTAGTGCTCTAGACTCGCCCGCACGCTCTCGAGGTCGTCGAGGTCGCCGTCGAGGATTCCCAACCGCGACAGCACCCGGATCGCGCCACCGTCGAGTGGGATCGAGTGCCCCTTGAGCGCCCGCTGCGCCACCCACGCCACCGCGAAGTCGGCCACGCCGGTGTCCTTGTACCGCGCCAACTGCTTGACCGCCTGCTTCAGCCCCTTCTTTTCGAGGTCGTCCAGGTCGAACGAGTAGGTGCGCTCGAAGTGCTCCTGCAGGAACTCGATCACCCGCCGCGCGCGGTCGCTCGCGTTAGGCAGCGGGGCCAGTACCTCGGAGAGTTCTAGAATCGTGCTGACGCGGATTTCGTTCCAGTCCACGAAGTGCGCTTTGACGGCCGCAAACGCCGCGTCGGCCTGGTCCGGGGTAGCGTCATCCCGCAGGATAGCGTACACGACTTCGGCGAGGATGGTGCGCGGCGCCTCGCCGTCACTCAGCGGCGGGGCGGCGTGCGGCGGGTACAGTTGGGTAACCGCACTCACCGTGTGGGCGACGAGTTGCTGCTTGGTGCTCGGGACGGCGGACATGGGCACGCTCTCTCACACCCGGTTGCGGTCAATCCCTCGACACCCAGGTCAAGCGTTTAGTCTAGTCGCCGCGGCCGATTGGACCACCCCGGCCCGCGAAACCCGCTACTTCGGCGCGGCCGGAACCTCCGGCGGACGCTCACCGCCCCCTCCGCCCTCGTCGGCATCACCGGCCAGCGCCTCGTCGGCTTCGTCGCCCTCGTCGGCGGGTCCGAGTCCGCCCTTGGCGCGCTCCTCGGCCAGAATCCGCGAGATTTCTAGGCTCTTTTTGACGCCCTCGTCCAGCACGAACGTGAGCGTCGGGAGGAACCGCGAGGTCATCCGGTCGGCCAGCCGCGACTGAATGAACCCCGCCGCGTTCTGCAAAGCGAGCACCGCGCGCCGCTGCTCGCCTTCGGTGCCCATCACCGACACATAGACTTTGGCGTGCTGCAAGTCGGCCGCAGTTTCGGCGCGCGTCACCGTGATCCCCTTCACCTTGGGGTCGCGGATTTCAAACAGGATCGTCGAGGCCGCGACCTCGCGGATGACCTCGGACATGCGGGCCAGGCGGTGCGATTTCATGTTGATTCGTGGCGCGTGGTTCGTGGCTCGTGGCTCGTGAAAGACAACGAACCATCCGTCCGGTTCGTTGTCTTCCACGAGCCACGAGCCACGAACCACGCGCCACGCCTTAAAGCGTGCGCGTCTTGATCTCGATCTTAAACGCCTCGATTACGTCACCCGTCTTCACGTCGTCGAAGCCAGTGATCTTCATGCCGCACTCGAAGCCCTCACGGACCTCCTTCGCGTCGTCCTTGAAGCGCTTGAGGTTGTCGAGCGTGGCGATCT
>CAXTPM010000414.1:0-4206 GCA_964245865.1 uncultured Fimbriiglobus sp.
CTCCGGCGGAAGAGACCTCACCCCCGTCCCCCTCTCCCAAAAGGAGAGGGGGTGAGAGTGCGTGCTTGCATCATCTACTAGACCGGCACACCGAATCAACCCGCCCAGAACTCTTCTCCCCCTCTCCTCTTGGGAGAGGGGGCCGGGGGGGGAGGTCGCTTCGCCGGCGCCGCTCACTTCGCAGCCCCGAACACCACCTCCTGCACCGCCGCGCGGAACGGACTCGCGTCCCCTGTGGTGTTCGAGCGGGCGATGAGCATGACCAGGAACAAGTCCTTCTTGGGGTCGGCCCAACTCTGCGTGCCGAACGCGCCGCCGTGGCCGAACGTGCCGGTCGAGAGCTTGCCGGTGATCCCCTGCGGCTCCTTGACGACCGCGAAGCCGAGACCGAAGCTCATCCCCTTGGTGAAGCCGCACTCGATGTCGCCGGTCTGGGTGCGCGTCAACTCGTAGAGAGTTTCGGGCTTCATCACCCGCGCCCCGTCGAGTTCCCCACCCCGCAGCAAACACTGGTACAGCCGGCCGAGATCGACGGCGTTCGAGACGAGTCCGCCCATCGGCGCCGGGTGGCGGGCGTTCGGGACCGCTTCGAGGAAGCCGACGCCGCCCTTGACCAGTTGGCCCCCGGCGGTTCGTGCGTACACGGTGGCCACCTTCGCCGCGAGTTCCGGCGAGGGCGAGGCGGTGGTGTTCGTCATTTTCAGCGGGCCGAACAGTCTCTCCCGGAAGAACGCCTCATACGACTTGCCGCTCACCGCCTCGACCACGCGCCCGGCGGTGTCGATGCCCGAGTTGCAGTACGCCCACTTCGTTCCCGGCTCGCGCTCCAGGGGGCGCTGCGACAGCGCCATCGTCGTCTCGGCGAGGCTAAGCGTGCGCTCGGAATAGCCCTTGCTCAGCCCCGGCGGGTAGTCGGGCAATCCCGAGGTGTGCGTCAGCAAGTCCTTCAAGGTGATCGGCCGCGGCGGCGGCACGAGTGTGAGCTTCGACTTCTCGCGCTCGGCCACCATCAACTGCCCCCGGAACTCCGGCAGGTACTTCTCGACGGGGTCGTTGACCGAATCAATCTTGCCGTCCTCGATGAGCATGCCGATGCCGAGGGCCGCGACGGGCTTGGACATGGACGCGATGCGGAACGGCGTCTCGACCGTCAGCGGCACCACAGGGGCAATGCTGGCGCTGCCGACGGCGGTCGAGTAGACGACGCCGGTGCTGCGGCCGACCAGCACCACCGCGCCGGGCAGTTCGCGGTCCTCGACGAACTTCGAGAGCAGCGGCGGCAGCTTCTCGGCGAGGGTCGCGGCGTAGCCGTCGGGGAGCGGCGGGGATGGGGCCGGGGCCGATGGGGCGGGGCAGAAGAGGAGGGCGGCGAGCAGGAGTAGCGGGGGGCGGAGCATAGGAGAGGTTCCAGGGGTGAGGGGAGATTAAGAAAGTGTAGCGACCGGCCCCCAATCGCCTTCGATGAGGTAGTTTGGCGGCGCGTTGGGGTCGCTCGTCGGCAGGTCGTCGTGCTGGTCGGCGAGGTTGGCACTCGGCATCACGGCCCGGATCGCGGCCACGCCGGCGGGAGTCATCGCATTGCGCGACAGGTCGAGTGTAGTGAGCCGGGAGAGGGCGGGCTTCCCGTCTGGGCCGCGCGCTCTAACGAGGCCGCACGCCCCGTCGTCGGTGATGCAGCCGACGGACAGGTCGAGCGTGCGGAGTGTTTGCCAGACGTTCGATTGGGCCAGGACGTGCGCCCCCTCGTCGCCGAACTCGGTGAACGGCAGGCTGAGAAGCTCCAGCGGCCAATTGGCGTCGCACACCGCGCGGAGGTCGTCCACGGTAACGCGGGCCGTCGGTCGAATATCTCGTAGGCCGGTGTAGACCGGACGGGGACGGCAAACAAGGTGCGTCAGCCGAGTAATCGTGGAGTTCGCCGCTAATTCTTCGAGCGGGTAGCTGTCACCGTGACGGAGGTGCAGGCGCCGTAAGCGGGGCATCGGTGCCCGAACGGCCTCGGCAAAACGGGTGACGCAGCAGATTAGCGTCAGACTTTCGAGTGCGGGCATCTGTCTGAGGTACGAGTCCGCATGGCGATGCCAAAGCCGTGACCGGTTCACTGGCAGATGAAGGTCTTCGCCGACGGGGTGGCCCAAGTGCAGTTCGCGCACGCCGGACCAGTAAGGGAAGCCTGCAAGGATGCTGGATTCACCGCGACTGCTCCCGTCACTTGTCACCTCCAGCCGGCGGAGGAATCTAGCGTCGTGGCAATGGTTGAGCGCCGTGGCGAAATCAGGCGTCATGAGATCGACGGCCAAGTTGGACAGCCAGCCCCGTCGGAAGTTGTAGCGAACCGTACCGGCCCTGTTGCCCCTCGGGGAGCGCTTGTACCCCATCAGGGCCATTAAACCGCCCAGCCACCCCGCCCCGTGCTCCGCCAGTAGCTCCGCCTCTCGCGCCGCTAGCTCCGCCCGCGCCTTGCCTGTCAGCCGCGCGTCCTCCAGTGCCAACTGCACGTGCATGAACTCGCCGCGCGGGTCGCCGCGCTCGGCCAGGTAGTCGGCGTACACCGCCCACGGCAGCACCGCGTCCGGGTCGGCGCGGATGGCCGCTTCGAGCGCGTCGGCGTCACTCACGCGATGTCGCCCCGGTGCATACAATGCCGGCAAACGCCCCGCTTCTAGCTTAGGAACCCCGCCGATGGCCGACACCCGCGAAGTCCAGTTGCTCGTCATCGGCGGTGGCCCTGGCGGCTACCCAGCCGCGTTGCACGCCGCCGACCACGGCATGAGCGTGCTGATGGTCGATGAAGACCCCAAACTCGGCGGGGTGTGCCTCAACCGCGGCTGCATCCCCTCGAAGGCACTCTTGCACGTGGCGAAGATCATCCGCGAGGCCCACGAGTCGGCCGCGATCGGGCTGAGCTTCGGCGAGCCGCAACTGGACCTCGTGAAGCTGCGCGACTTCGTGCAGGGCAAAGTCGTCAACCGCCTCACCGGCGGCATCGGCGCACTCTGCAAGTCGCGCGGCGCTCAGACGTTGCGCGGCAAGGCGAGCTTTGTTGACTCGCACACCGTGAGTGTGACCGACGGCACCACGACCACGCTAGTCAAGTTCCAGAACTGCATCGTCGCCACGGGGTCGGTCCCGGCGGTGCCGAAGGCGTGGCAGTTGGGCGACGACCGCGTCATGGACAGCACCGCCGCCTTGCTGATGCCCGACATCCCTAAGAAGTTGCTCGTCATCGGCGGCGGCTACATCGGCCTCGAAATCGGCAGCGTCTACGCGGCGATGGGGTCGAAGGTGACGGTGGTCGAGGGAACCGACGGGCTATTGCCGCTGGCCGACCGCGACCTCGTGGCGCCTTTGGAAAAGAAGCTGCGCGGCGAGTTCGAGACGATCCACCTCAGCACCAAAGTGGCGAGCCTCAAGGCCACCCCCGAGGGGATCGTCGTGGCGCTTGAGGGCGTCAACGTGCCGGACACCCTCACCTTCGACCGCGTGCTCATTAGCGTCGGGCGCCGCCCCAACTCGGCCGGGCTGAACCTCGAAGCGGCGGGCCTCAAGACCGACGAGCGCGGCTTCATTCCCGTGGATAAACACCGCCGTACCAGCGTGCCGCACATTCAGGCGATCGGCGACATCGCCGGCGAGCCGGGGCTGGCGCACAAGGCCACGGCCGAGGCGCGCGTGGCGGTCGAAGTCCTCCTGGGGGAGCCGGCCGAGTGGGAGCCGAGGGCCATTCCCGCGGTCATCTACACCGACCCGGAAATCGCGTGGGCCGGCATCACCGAGCGTGAGGCGGTCGCCCAGAACGTGCCGCACGAGGTGACCAAGTTCCCGTGGAGCGCCAGCGGGCGCGCGGTCGCCTTGCAGCTCACGAACGGCCTCACGAAGATGATCGTCGAGCCGGAAACCAAGCGCATCCTGGGCGTCGGCATCGTCGGCAGTGGGGCCGGGGAGATGATCTCCGAGTCGGTGCTGGCGATCGAGATGGGCGCGGTCGCGCGGGACGTGCTGGAGACGATCCACCCGCACCCCACACTCTCGGAGACGGTGATGGAGTCGGCGGAGTTGGCCTACGGGAGCGCGACCCATTTAGGGGCGAAGAAGAAGGTGGCGCGGTAGTGGGGGCGCTACTCGGCGGGGCGGGTGACTTAGCCCCGGCCTGCGTCACGTGCCAACAGCCCATCATCCATCGCCAGCAATCTCTGCGGTCTCTTC
>CAXTPM010000414.1:4216-5164 GCA_964245865.1 uncultured Fimbriiglobus sp.
GCGAGACCTCACCCCCCCGGCCCCCCTCTCCCAAAAGGAGAGGGGGGAGAAGCGTGCTGGGCGGGGACGAGCGGGGCGCCAGCCGAAGCACGCCACTGCTTGAGGCGAGCACGCGCGCTCACCCCCCTCTCCTTTTGGGAGAGGGGGGCCGGGGGGGTGAGGTCGCTTCCCGCCGCTCCGCGCTCGCCGCCCTTCTACTCCTGCCCCTCGCCGCCTGCCTCCGCCGCCCCTCGGCCCCCGCGCCGGCCGACTCCCCGGCGGCGCGCGAGCGCGTCGAGGTCGGCCGCGCCGCCCGCATCGCTCTCTTGGCCAAGCCCGCCGCGCCGGCCCCGCCGCCACTCGACTTGCTCGCCACCTCGCCGGAGTTGCGCGGGCTGGCGAAGCTCGCGCACCGATTGCACCCGGCGCGGGCGAATCCCGCCGACCTGAAATCCACGCAGAGCCACGTCGGCGGGCCGTTCGCCTGGCCGGCGTCCGAGCCGTGGCCGAAGTCGCGCGGCGGCGAACTGCTCCTGCCCGTGCTGCAACTGTTAGAAAGCGACGCGCCGCCGCAGTGGGCGTTCAAGCCGGGCACCGACTGCGTGCAACTTTTCTGGAACCCGCGCCTGACCGCCGAGGGGAGGCGGCAACTCGCGCCGCAACTGGTCTACCGCAAGCTCGCCGATGTCGGGGCGGACATCGCCGCGCACCCGCTCGCCAACTTGGCGACCGAGCCGGACACGCCGCTGATCCCGCGCGAGGCCATCGACTTATCGCTAGTGCCGCTGCCGTGCTCCCTGCGGCTGGAGCGCGTGCTGGAGTACCCGAGCATGGACGTGCTGCCGGGGCGGATGCGCGACAAGCTGGCGCAAACCCTGCCCGGTGGCGTGGCCAACTACGCGCTGAACCTGAGCGCGTGCCCCGGCAGCAAAGTCGGCGGCGCCGCGCCCCGGCAGCCCAACACCAAGC
>CAXTPM010000415.1:0-5137 GCA_964245865.1 uncultured Fimbriiglobus sp.
GCTCTGGAGCGCGAGCGCGTCGAGGCAGTCCGGCAGGTAGGCGGCGCCGTTGTAGTTGACGACCAGCACACTCACGAAGGGGGCCACTCAGGCCGCGCTCGAGACCGCCTCGGCCTCGGTGACGCCGCCGACGTGGTGCTCGTCCTGGGTGGACCGCGTGCTCGCCTGGTAGGCCGCGACCACCTCGCGCGGGGTGCCCTCGGCCACCACCGCGCCGTGCTGCATCCACAGCGCCCGGTTGCACATCTCCAGCACGGTGCCGGTGTCGTGCGTCACCAGCACCATCAGGGAGGCCGAACTCATCAGCGAGCGCATGCGCTCCTGCGCCTTGATCTGGAACGACAGGTCGCCCGCGCTCAGCACCTCGTCGATCAAGAGCACCTCGGGGTCGATCGCGGTCGAGATGGCGAACGCGAGCCGCACCAGCATACCGCTGGAGTAGTAGCGCACGGGAACATTGAGGAACTCGCCGAGTTCGGTGAACTCCGCGATGGCGTCGATCTTTTTGGCGAGCGACTTCGGCGACTCGCCCAGGAGGTACGCCCGGTACTTGATGTTCTCCCAGCCGTTGGCGTCCGCCTCGAACCCCAGCGTGATGTCGAAGATGCTGCAGACGCGCCCGGCGACGGTGCGCTTCCCGCGCGTCGGCGGGTAGACCCCGGCGAGCATCCGCAGCAGCGTCGATTTGCCCGCGCCGTTGTGCCCGATGACGCCGATGCGGTCGCCGTCTCGGGCCGAAAGGCTCACCCCGGAGAGCGCGTGCACCGCCAGGGACGGGTTGCGGCTGGGCAGGAACAGCCCGCGCGTCAGGTACTCTTTGAGGGTGACTTTGCGCGCCTGCCTCACGTGGAAGGTCAGGCTCACGTTGTCGAGGTCGATGCGGGCCATCGGCGGCGGTTACTCCCATCGGGTCGCGTCGGTCGGCCCCGTGCGGCGGGGGGGCCGGGTTACAGTTGGAAGATGACTTTCTTCTGGAGCGCCTGGATCGTCAGCGCCCCCCCGGCGAACGACGCGCAGGCCAGGGCGGACGCCTGCGCCCACGACCCGCGGGGCGGCGCCACCCCGTCGAAGAGCGGCGTGCGCACCAGTTCCAGGAACACGCCGAAGGGGTTGTACGGCGCCACCTCGCGCATGAAGTCCGGCAGGCGCGCCTCGGGGATCATCACGGGCGTCAGGAAGAACAGCATCGTCGCGGTGACTTCGGCCAGGTGCTGGGTGTCGGGGAAGTACGCCGCCGCGAACGCCATCATGGTGGCGGTGCCCCAGCAGAACACGAGCGTGACCGCCACGGCCGGCGGCAGGCACCATGCGCCCTCCCACGGCGTCGTCCACGACTTGGCCCCCTCGCCGAGGCCGAACAAGAGACTGATCAGGACCGTCGAGACCGCGAGCGTGATCACGAAGTGCACCCCCGTGCCCATCACGGTGCGCAGGGAGTAAATCCCGTAGGGCAGGGGGCACTGGCGGATGTACGCCTCGTTCATCACCAGCGCGTGTCCGCCGCCGACGGTCGAGTTGCGCAGGAAGTCCCACGCGCACAATCCGGGGAGGAGGAACGCCCCGAACACGGTGGGCGTCATGTCGGACCCCCCCCCGCGCAGCAAGCCGCCGAGGCCCATCACGATCACTGCCGACATTAAGACCGGGTTCAGCACCGACCAGCCGATGCCGAGCACACTGCGCCGGTAGCGCGTGCGCAGGTCCATGCGCACCAGCGACAGCCAAAAGTGTCGGAACGTCCAGACGGCGCGCAGGTGCGTGAGCATGGCTCGGCTTCGGGGGTACGGGTCGGTTGCCGGGGTGATGGTACCGCACGCGGGCCTCGCCGAACAGGCCAAGTCTAGCCGGCCGGGGGTCCGCCCCGGTAGACTGCAAGGATTGTGACGGCCGCAAGATGCCGACCGGATGAAGTCCCGGCGAAGTTTCCCGGCATGATCGCGGGGCGCAACTTAGCATCACTTGCGCCTGGCGCGGTCGTGCGGGGCGGGGCGGCGAGTTTCCGCCCACCCGCGCGGCGATTGCCGTGACTGCTGACGCCTGTACAGTATCGGCCGGCTCCGCCGGATCGCCCTCGTCCGACGGAGCGGAGAGACCCCCACCATGACCGACAATCCGCCCAACTACCGCAACCAGCTCCGCCAGGGCGACTGCCTCGCGCGCTTGAGTGAACTCCCCGCCGGGTGCGCCGACTTGGTGTTCGCCGACCCGCCGTTCAACATCGGCTACGACTACGACGTGTACCACGACCGCCGCGTGAAGGAGGAGTACCTCGACTGGACCGACGGCTGGCTCGCCGCGTGCCGCCGAGTCCTATCGCCCGCCGGGTCGATGTTCGTCGCCATCGGGGACGAGTACGCCGCCGAGATGAAGGTGCGGCTCGACCAGCACGAGTTGACGCTGCGCAACTGGATCATCTGGCACTACACTTTTGGTGTAAACTGTAGCCGCAAGTTTAACCGCAGCCACGCGCACATTTTTTACTACGTCGCCGACCCCAAGAACTTCACCTTCGACGACGAGCTGGTGCGCGTGCCGAGCGCCCGCCAGACGACCTACGCCGACGCCAGGGCCAACCCGCGCGGCAAACTCCCGGATGATGTCTGGCTGACGCGGCCCCCCGAGGCCGGCGCCCACTTCGCCGCCGGGTCGGACACCTGGGCCGTCCCCCGCGTGTGCGGCACGTTCAAGGAGCGCACCAAGGCCCACCCCTGCCAGATGCCCGAGGCGGTGCTCGAGCGCATCATCAAGGTGGCCACGAAGCCCGGCGACTTGGTGCTCGACCCGTTCGCCGGCAGTGGCACCACGCTCGCGGTGGCCAAGCGGCTGGGGCGCGACTACTTCGGCGTCGAACTCTCGCCCGACTACGCCGAGTCCGTCGGGCGGCGCCTGGCCTCGGTCGAGGCGCCCGCGCGGGACGGTGAGATTCGCAGCGCACCCCGCGTTCCCGGTGGGCCGAAGCACACCCAGAGCGCGGGGCTGGGGCGGGCGGCGGTGGCGAAGCCGCGCTAGGCGGGGGGCACCCGTGGTGCTGATCCTCGAAGACGACCCCGCCCGCGTCGCCCGCTTCCGCGCGGTACTCGCCTTACTGGCCCCGTCGCTGGAACTCCGCGTCTGGCCCGACGCCCACGGCTTCGTCCGCGAGGCCGGGTCGCTGCTGGCGGGCGCGGTGCTGGTGTCGCTCGACCACGACCTCGAACCCGTGCCGGATGCGGCCGACCCCGGCGACGGCTACCAGGCCGCGTGCTGGCTGGCCGATCGCCCCGACTGCCCGCCCATCATCATCCACACCAGCAACGGCCCGCGCGCCGAGTGGATGGCGGGCGCGCTCGACCTCGGCGGCAAGCGAAACGTGCGGGTGGCGCCGCTGGGCGACGACTGGATCGAAGTCGATTGGCGGCACGCGGTGCGGCGGGTGCTGCGGCGGTGGGGACGCTCGTCTTGAGCGGGGGGTGTCAGCCCTCCGAGCCAGTCCAGCACTTCCGGCTTGCCACGAATGTTGGACTGGCTCGGAGGGCTGACACCCCCCGCTCAGGGCGGCGGAACTTGGCACCGGCGGGCTAGCCCCCCAGCAAACTCGCCCCCAACTCTCGCGCCTTCGCCAAGGCGTCTGGCAGCTTCGCGGCGTCCTTGCCCCCGGCTTGTGCTAGGTCCGGCTTGCCGCCGCCGCTGCCGCCCAGCACTTGCGCGAGCTGCTTGACGATCTCGCCGGCCTTGAGGCCGCGCTTGACTAAATCCGGCGTCAGCGCGGCGATCACCGGCACCTTGCCGTCGGCCTCGGCCCACGCGAACACCATTAGTGCCGACGGCGAGAGTTGCCGCACGCGGTCGAGCTGCTGGCGGGCTAAGTCCACCGTAGCGCCCGGCAACTCGGCGACGATCAGCCGGCTGCCGCCGAAACTCGGCGAGTCGGCGAGCAGCTTGTCTACCGTCTGCGTCAGGTCGGCGACTTGCGACTTCTTGAGTTGGGCCTGCACGCGCTTCAGCTCGTCCTGCATCGCGGCCACTCGGGCCGGCAGTTGCTCGGGGGGGCACTGCAACCTCGCCGCGAGGTCTTCGGCCACGCCCGCCAACTGCCGCAGCGCCTCGGTCGCGGCCGCGCCGGTGACGGCCGTCACGCGCCTTACGCCCTTGGCCACGCCCTCTTGCGAGGTGATGCGGAACGCGCCAATCTCGCGCGTGTTGCCCACGTGGGTGCCGCCGCAGAACTCGACCGACTCGCCGGCACTCACCACGCGCACGGGGTCGGGGTACTTCTCGCCGAACACCGCCTGCACGTTGGGGAGCAATTTCGCCTCGGCGAGCGGCACCACGGTGGCAGTCACGTCGTGGGCGGATTCGACCTCCCGCCGCACGAGCGATTCGACCTCGCGCAGTTGCTCGGGGCTGAGCGGCGCGTCGTGGCTGAAGTCAAAGCGCGTGCGGTCGGCGTCCACCAGCGACCCCTTCTGGGCCACGCCGTCGCCGAGCACTCGCCGCAGCGCCAGGTTCAGCAGGTGCGTGGCGGTGTGGTTGCGCTCGGTGGCGGCGCGCGGGTCGGTGGTGGCCGTCACGGCGTCCCCGACCGCGAGTTCGCCGCCGGTCAGTTCGCCGACGTGCAGGACACTCGCCCCCAGGCGCTTGGCGTCCTCGACGGCGAACGCGGCGCCGGACTCGCCCGTAACGGCGCCGCTGTCGCCCACTTGGCCGCCCTGCTCGGCGTAGAAGTTGGTGCGGTCCAGCAGCAGGGCCACGGGTTCGCCGAGCGGCACGCGGCCGGCGCGGACGACCTCGTTGCCGCTGACGTAGCCGAGCACCTTGGCGGCGAGCGGGGCGGGGTCGAACTTCGCGCCGTCGTCGGTGGGGGGCAACTCGCCCTTGATCGCCGCGACGACGAAGCCGGCCTTGCCGCCCTTCGACCTCGTGCCGTGCTCGGCGACGGCCGCATCGTAGCCGGCCTGGTCGAACGCCAGGCCCAACTCGCCGGCCATTTGCGCGGTCATGTCGGCCGGGAAGCCGTAAGTCGTGCTCAGGCGCGCGGCCGTCTCGCCGTCGAACGTGCCCGTCATACCGGCCACCGCCGACTCGAAGCGCCGCAAGCCGCCACCGATGGTGCCGAAGAACGCCCGCTCCTCCGATTCGATGATCTTGGCCACGCCGC
>CAXTPM010000416.1:0-1551 GCA_964245865.1 uncultured Fimbriiglobus sp.
GCGGGATGTTCCAGCCGCGCACGTGCGCGGTGATCTCCTTCACCGCGTACAGGTGATCGACCGGGATATTGAAGAACCCCTGAATCTGCGCGGCGTGCAAGTCCAGGCACAGGATGCGGTTCGCCCCGGCGGCGGTGAGCAGATCGGCCACGAGCTTGGCGCTAATCGGCACGCGGCCGGTGTCCTTGCGGTCCTGCCGGGCGTAGCCGTAGTAGGGGATGACGGCCGTGATGCGCGCCGGCGAGGCGCGCTTGAATGCGTCCAACAGGAGCAAGAGTTCCATCAGGTTTTCGTTGACGTTCGGGCAGGTCGGCTGCACCACGAAGACATCCCGGCCGCGCACGTCCTCGTCGATGCGCACCGACGTTTCGCCGTCGGGGAACTTGCCGAGGTTCATCTTGCCCAGGGGCACGCCCAGCGACTTGGCAATCGATTCGGCGAGCGGCGGGTTGGCGCGGCCCCCGAAGACTTTGAGCTTTTCTTTCTGGAACTGGCCGGTCACGCGAGGTTCCTCGGTGCGGGGACTCGCGCGGGCGGCACCGGTGAAGTGTCCGCACGGTTGCGCCCCAGATCGGCCCCCTCGGCAACGAGCGCGGTGCGGGCGGACGGGGGGCCGGGGGGGTATTATGGCAACTCGCCGACCGACGGGGAGGGGCAATCGGCGAGTCCGGCGAATGTCCGACTAGCGGTCGGTGTAGGCCGGCGCCCAGCCCTGCTCGACGCCGGCGTAGATCACTTCGATGAACTGCGCGGCGGTGTAGTCCCCCAACTCGCGCTCCCCGACAAGCCGCTGGAGGTGCTTCAGCGCGGTCCCCTCGAACTGCAGCCGCCCCTGCTCGGGCGGGGCGTCCTCGCGCGCGGCCGCGAGCGCGCCGTCGATCACGGAGAAGAAGTCGGCGAAGAGTTTGCGCCGCTGGTCGGGGGGGATGTCGGCGATGCCGCAGCGGGGGGTCGGCAGCCGCTCGTCCAGCAGCGCCGCCGGGACGTAGCCGAGCCGCCCCTTGTGGGCGCCTTCTCGGGCGCGCACCCGCACCACCCAGCCGAGCGACTCGTCGCGCGCCGGCGGCGCCGCCACCTCGACGGTCATCAGCGGCCGGAGGTGGAACCGCGAGTTCCCGTCGCACGACGCCAGCAGCCCGGCGGGGTGCGCGGCCGAGTCGGGGTCGAGGAACTCCTTGTAGATGTCTAGCCCGCCGCGCTCGTCGGCGGCGGGGAAGCAGACGCCCGGCACCGGCAGCCCGCGCGAGATGACGTAGAGCACCGCCCCCGGCTTCCAGTCGGGCTTGCGCGAGCGGTCGCGCTCGGTTCGCGCCAGCCGGGGCGGCGGGTTCTGCTCCCCGGCCCCCGCCGCGGCGCCCGGCGCGGGCAGCCCGAGGCGCCCCCGCCCCAGCCCCGCGACGACCCCCGACCCCACCAGCGTAGCCAGCACCGCCACGACGACCACCTGCTTCATGCTATCAACTCTCGGCGGGACTCGGGCGCCCCCGAGCCTAGTGCGCCCCGGCGCGCGGCGCCGGGAAAATCCGGTTGAACTACGCCCGCCCCGTAGCT
>CAXTPM010000416.1:1561-2609 GCA_964245865.1 uncultured Fimbriiglobus sp.
CCCCGCGCGGCCCGCCGCTATCACAATCGCCACCCCCGCCCCCGGTTGTGTTGCCCCCCATGTCCGACGACGACCGCGCCGCGCACCTGGCCCTCGCGCTCGTGCCCGACCTCGGGCCGAAGCGCACGCGGCAACTGCTCGAGCGCTTCGGCTCGCCCCGCGCCGCACTCGGCGCCACGGCGTCGCAGCACGAAGCGATTCCGGGCTTCGGCGGCAAACTCGCCCCGAAGGTCGCCGCCGCGCTGCGTACTATCGACACCGCGCGCGAACTGAAGCTCTTAGCCGAGCACCGCGTGCGCTACTGCCTGCAGGGCGACGGCGACTACCCCGCACGCCTCGCCAGTGTGATCGACGCGCCACAGTTGCTCTACCTGCGCGGCGCGCTCGGCCCGGCCGACGACCACGCGGTCGCCATCGTCGGGTCGCGCGGCTGCACCAGTTACGGGCGCCGCGTTGCGGAGACGATGGCGGCGGAACTCTGCGCGGCCGGGTACACGGTGGTGTCGGGCCTGGCGCGGGGCATCGACGCGGCCGCGCACTCCGGGGCACTCCAGAGCGGGGGCCGCACGATTGCGGTGCTGGCCGGCGGCTTGGCGAACATCTACCCGCCGGAGCACCGCTACCTGGCCGAGGAGATCGCGCAAACCGGCGCCGTCTTGACCGAGACGCCGATGAGCCTGCCGCCACAGCCTGGGATGTTTCCCGCGCGGAACGTGAGTATCATGGAAAAGCCCTAGGAAAACGCGGTGTTTCCGGGCGCTGTCACGTCATCGTCACGGTAAACCCCATGAGCAAGCCATCGTCGCTCTGGTTGCGCAAGCGCGACAACTGCTGGATGACCACCCTCAACGGACGGCAGATCAGACTCTCCAAGGACAAGGCCGAGGCCCGCCGCCTGTTCCACCGGCTCATGGGCGAGGGCAGGCCCGAACCCGGCGCGGGCGTGACCTGCCGCCGCCTGCTCGACGACTACCTCGCCAAGACCGAGCGCTCCCCCGGCCGGGTCGTGTCGCTCGTGGTGGAGGCGGGGCAGCGCGTGCTCAAGGGC
>CAXTPM010000416.1:2619-5113 GCA_964245865.1 uncultured Fimbriiglobus sp.
GTCGCTCGTCCGCTACTTCGGGCGGTTCTGCACCGCCTTCGGCCACCGCAGGGCCGAGGGCATGAAGCCCCACGAGCTGGACGACTGGCTCGACGCCCAGCCGGGCGCGGAGTCCAGCCGCGCCTTCGCCCGCTCGGCGATCGTCGCGGGGTTCCGCTGGGGCGCCGCGCAGGGGCGGATCGCCCGCTACCCGTTCGAGGGCGCCCGGAAGCGGCGGATCGCCCGCCGCGACCGCCTCGTGACCGACGCCGAGTTCGCCGCCGCGATGGCCCCCCTGAAGCCCTACTGGCGGGACTACTACGCGGTGCTGCTGGCCACGGGGATGCGGCCGGTGAGCGAGGCGGCGGCGCTCACCGCCGCGAGCCTCGACCCCGCCAACTGCCGCGCGGTGCTGCGATCGCACAAGACCGCCGCCAAGACGGGCAAGCCGCGCGTGATTTACTTCCCGCCCGCCGCGTGGGAAATCGTCGCGGCGCTGGCGGCGAGGCGCCCGAGCGGCCCGCTGTTCCGCACCGGCGTCGGCACGGCGGTGAGCGTGCCCAGGGCCAACCAGCAGCTCATGCGGGCGTGCAAGGCGGCAGGGGTCGATCCGTTCCCGCCCTACCTGCTGAGACACAAGATGATTTCAGACGCGCTGGGCCGGGGCGTGCCGGTGGAGGTGCTGGCCACCCTGGTCGGCAACCGCCCGGCCACGCTCAGGAAGCACTACTCCCACCTGACCGACGACGGCATGGCCCCCGTACTGTCGGCCGCCGCCGCCAGGGCGGTCGGCTAGAAACGAAAAAGCCCCCCGGAACCCGCAAGGGCGCCGGGGGGCTTCGCTGTTTCACGCCTCAGTCAACCATCCACTCTTCTGCTAAAGCCTCGAACGACGGGTACGCCAGCTTCTCGCAGTATTCGAGTTCCCTCGCGCCCGCCGCGTGCATCTCGCAGAGGTACACCACTGGGCCTTTGTTGGGCAGGAGCAGTCCCAAATCAGGGAAAATACCCCCGCCCCGTTTGACGAGTGGCAGCACCACCCCCAGGGGCCACGTCGCCGGGTTACTCATGTCAACCGCCATGTCGTCCCCCTTCACAGGTATTTGTAATCCCCCTCCGGCTGCCGCGCCTCCTCGCGGCACGACTCCAGGAAGGCTCGCCAGTCCTCGTCGGCGATCAGGTAGCGCCCGCGCCCCCTGGCCCCGATCCGGTACGCCGAGAGGCGGCCTTGCCTAACAAGCGCGTAGATTGTACTGAGGCTGATCCCCTCGGCCTCGCTGATTTCCTTGGGCGTGCGCTTCACGGTGCCCCCCAAATGAGTGCCGGGCGAGGAACCCCCGCCCGGCGTGGTGTCTCTCGGCTACTTGCGGCGGCGCCCCGCCGCCAGGATCGTCTTCTCGATGATGTCGCGCACGCCGCGCTCCAATTCGTTCTGCGGGGCGTCGATCAGATTGTTCTCGCAGAGTCCGTCGAGCACCGCCTTGGTGAGGCGGGCGGCGAGCGAGCGGACCCAGAATCGGCTGAACATAAAAACTCCGTGGGAAAAGGGGGCCGGTTCCCGTCCCGGCCCCGTGGTGAGTGGTCAGTAGCCCGACTTCGCCCGGCGGAGTTCCTCTTCGAGTTCCAGCCGCGCCCGCCGGAGCGCGAGGACTTCCTTCACCTCCGCATCACTGCGGCGCATCGCCCGCCGCTCCACCCGCTCCAGCAGCCACGGCAGGGCGAGCGCCAGCCCCAGCCACGCCGCCCAGGTCCAGCCCGAGGGGTTCAGCAACAGGCACAGCGCCGCCATCGCCAGGCACAGGATTCGCACGGGCACCGAGGGACTCCGTAAGGCGGCGGTGGAGGTGGTCGGCGTTGTCCGCGAGGGCGATCCCCCGCAGCGCGTGCCAAACGGTCAGGCCGACGAGCAGCTTGTGGACGCTGTTGAAGTCGTCCCAGCGCGCGGAGTCGAGGAACGCCAGCAGCGCCAGGGTGACCGCCTCGCCGTCGAGGTCGAGGCTGGCCAGCGGCACCATCCGGTGGCGCACCCAGCGGGTATTCACGGCGCGGAGCGTGACCACCGAACAGCACAGTCCGGCGAGGGTGAACAGGTCGGGCGAAACGACGCCCATCAGCCAGTCGAAAAAACCGGGGAACATGCGGAATCTCCGTGAAAGAGGGGGCGGCGTACCGCCCCCAGGGTGAAGGGGTTAGATCAGCGTCCCGACGACTTCGTCGGCCTCGTAGCCCATCAGGAGCGCCGCGTCGCGGGCCGTCTGGGGGTCCGAGCCGACGGGGAGCGCCGCCGAGCACTTGAGCGCCACGGCCCGGCCGTCGCGGGAGAGGCCCCACTTCGGGTAGACCGCCTTGTGGTTGCGGACCAGGAGCGCCGCCAGCAGCTCGATTTCCAAGTCGCCCGGCGCGAGCCGCAGCCGCGTGTCGAGCGACAGCACCGCCGAGCCGGCCACCTCGTAGGCGGTCATGGGCCAGCCGTTGTAGGCGAAGCGGTAGAGGCCGTTGCCGACCGACTCCGCTT
>CAXTPM010000417.1:0-5108 GCA_964245865.1 uncultured Fimbriiglobus sp.
CGGGTCGCGGCTGAGCGCGTGCCCGGCCAACTCGTCGGCGGCGCGGGTCAGAGCGCCCTCAATGCGGCCAGTCCAGACCTTCGCGGGGTCGTTGCAGCCGGAGTTGGCGGGGAGGATTTCGCCGACTTGCACGAGAATTTCGGGCCTCGGCTCGTCCCAGAACGGGTACTCGATCGCCACCGGCACCACCACGCCGCCCGCCCCCGAGGCCATCGCGCGGGCGAGGTGCCCGGCGCCGGGACGGACCCCCAGCGGCCGCTCGCGCGCGTCGGCGAAGCGGCCTTGCACCGTCACCCACAGTACCCGGTTCGGCCGGCTGAGAATATGCGTCGCCGCGCTGAGGAAGTCCGCGGCGCCCCGGAGAGTATGCATTTCGACGGGCACGAATCCGATTTTGCTAAAGAGTTTGTGCGTCTTTAACTGCTCCGCGTCGATGGCGGCGTATTGCTCGTCGGTGTCGAAGGCGTAGCTCAGGATGGTCGCGGCGAGTGGGTCGTTCCAACTGGCGTGCGTCATGGCCACTAGCACCGGCCCGACCGTGGGCCAGGGCGGACTAGTCTTCGAGATTCGCAGGGCGGCGAACCGGCGGCGCACCATGCGCTCGACCCACCAGCGGAATCCGTGGAACAGCCAGCGCCACTTGGTGGGCAATTCCGGGGGCGGCAAGTGCTTGCGAGCGGTCATGGGGGTTAGGGGGCCGTGGCGTACTCGGTGGCGGCGGGCCGGGCGCGGCCCGACTTGCGGTCGGCGTCGAGCGAGTCGGCGGCGATCCAGCCGCTCATTAGCACCATCGGCATTCCCGGCCCAGGGTGCGCCGAGCCGCCGGCGAGGTACAGCCCCGCCACGTCCGGCGAGCGGTTTGCCGGCTTGAACGCGCCCAAAAACTTGCCGTGACTGGCGAGGCCGTAAATGGCGCCGTTGAGAACGCGGTAGCGGTCGTGGATGTCCTGCGGCGTTAGTACGCGCTCGAACACAATGCGCTCTTCGAGGTCGGGCATTTGGCCGGTCGTCTTCAACTTGTTGAGAATAATTTTGCGGTACTCAGGCAGCATTTTCGACCAGTCGTGGTGCGGGCGCAGGTACGGCGTGTGCGTCAAGACATACAGCGCCTCGCCGCCGGGGGGGGCGGTGCCGGGTTCGGTGCGCGCGGTCGCGGCGAGGTAGCACGTCGGGTCCGGCGCAGGTTCGCCCTTGTGGTAAATATAGTCGAACTCGACTTCGGGGTCGCGGCTGAACACGAAGTCGTGGTGCAACAAGTGGTCGTAGGCTTTGTTCAGCCCCAAGTACAGTACCACGCCCGAGCAGGCCGGCTCGTAGCCGCGACGGTTCTCGAACTTGGCCGACTCGCGCGGGGCCGCTTCGCTCATGAGTTCGCGGTGCAGCCTGACGCTGTCGGCGTTCGAGACGATTGCGGAAAGCTCAACGGTTTCGCCGCTTTCGAGTTCGACCCCCGTGACTGCCTTACGCTTGCCGCCGGAGGTGAGGACGCGCCGCACGGCCGAGTTGGTGCGCAGCTCCGCGCCGAGGTCGCCGGCCAATTTGGCGAGCGCCTCGGGCACCGCGCGCGTGCCGCCGACGGGGTACCAGACGCCCTCTTCGGTCTGCATGTGCGCGATGCCGCACAATACCGCGGGGCTGGCGTGCGGGCTGCTCCCCACATACTGCGTAAAGTGATCGAGCATCTGCGCCACGCGCGTATCGGGCACGTACTTGCGCACGGTGCCCGCCACGCTGCGGCCCATGCGCATACTAATGAGTTCGCCCAGAATTTTGGGGCTAAATCCCGCCTTAGGGTCGATCATGTCCTTGATGCCGCCGATACTCTTCCAGAAGTAATACTTCTCGGAAATTTGGTGCAGCGTATCCGAGAGGTCGATGAACTGTTTATACCCCTCGGCGGTGCGGCCGTCGGGCGCGTATGTTTTGAGCCGCTCGCCCATCGCCTGTACGTTCTCAACCAGGTCGAGCACGCTGCCGTCGTCGAAGAAGCAGCGCCACTGCGGGTCGAGCCGGACCAACTCCAGATAGCTCTCGATCGACTTATTCGCCTCGGCGAAGATGCGCTTGAGCACCCCCGGTACAGTCAGGATCGTCGGCCCCATGTCGAAGCGGAAGCCGTTGCCCGAGAGTTGCGCGGCCTTGCCGCCGAGCCAGTCGCTCGCCTCGAAGAGGACCACGTCGTGGCCGCGCGCCGCGAGGGTGCAGGCGGAGGCGAGTCCGCCGAGACCGCCGCCGATGACGCCGACCCGGCCCGGTGTGTTCGTCGTTCGCGTGACCACGGTCAACCTCGCCGTCGGATGAATCGCCCAGACCACGTTGTCAGTTTATCGCGCTGCGTGTTCGAGCGGCATCATGGTCTCGTCCCGCGCCCCGGCCTTGCCGAGCCAAGTCGTGTCGCGGCCGAAATCTTCCAATAGTAGACGCGAGCTGATGCGCGCGCTCTCGTAGATCACCGGAAGGCCGCTGCCCGGATGGGTGCCGCCGCCCACCAGATACATGTTCTGGAACTCGTCGAACTTGTTGCGCGGGCGCAGGTGTAACATTTGTTTCAAGTTGTGCGCCAGGTTGAACGTGGCGCCCCGATAAATCGCGTAGTCGTCGTGCCACCCTGTCGGGGTTAGGATTTTCTCGGTGCGGACGCGCGACTGGATGTCGCCCATGCCGAGCTTGGCCAACTGCGCGAACACCTTCTCGCGGTGCGCCGGCATCTCGCGCGCCCAGTCGAGCGAGTCGTGCAGGTGCGGCACGGGCGCCAGAACATAAATGGTACTGTGCCCCGGCGGGGCGAGTGTGGAGTCAGTGACGCTCGCGTTCTGGACGTACACCGACGGGTCGTCGCTGAGCCGGTAGTTCGTTTCGATATCGGCGAGGTTGCCGATATAGTCGCCGCTGGTGTAAATCGTGTGGTGGTGCAGGTGGTCGTAGCGGCCTTCGATGCCGAGGTACATCATAAACGTGGAACACGAGTAGCGCTTCTTGGCCAGCGTCTCGTCGGTCCACTTTCGCCGCTTACTGTTCGGGATCAGCGTGGTCATCGCCTCGGCGAAGTCGGCGTTGAGCACCACCGCGTCGGCGCGAATCTCCCCCGACGGGGTGCGGACGCCGACGGCCTTGCGCCCCTCGAACAGCACCTCCTCGACCGGCTCATTCAGGCTGATCGTCGCGCCGAGTTCGGTCGCCGCCTTGGCCATCCCCTCGGACACGGCGTTACAGCCGCCGATGGGGTGCCAGACGCCGTAGTCGTACTCGAGATAGCTCAGGATGGTAAACAAACTCGGGCAATTGAACGGCGACATGCCGAGGTATTTCGATTGGAACGCGAACGCCAAGCGCGTGCGCGGGTCGCGGAAGTAGCGGCCCAACTCGCCGTCAACGGATTTCCACGGGCGCAGTAGCGGCAGCGCCTTGATTAAATCCATACTCAGTAAATCCGACCACTTCGAGAACGGCATCTCCAAGGCGGGCCGGAACTTCTCGAGTTTATGGCGGTTTTCTTCGATGAACCGCGCCACGTTCGCGCCGTCGCGCGGGTCGAGTTTCGCTACCTCCGCGGCCATCTTGGTGAGGTCCGGCGTGCAGATCAAGTCGCCGCCGTTCTCGCCGAAAATGATGCGGTACTGCGGGTCGAGCCGCTTCATCGGGATGTCGCGGAACAGGTCCAGCCCGCACAGCCGAAAGACCCGTTCCAGCACGCGCGGGTACAGAAAGAATGTCGGCCCGAGGTCGAACGTATACCCGTCTTGGCGGATCGCCGAACAGCGCCCGCCGACCTGGCTGTTGCGCTCGACCACGCGGACTTCGAGGCCTGCTTTGGCCAGCAGCATCGCCGCGGCCAGCCCGCCGGGGCCGGCGCCGACGATGAGCACGGACTTGCGCTTCGCCGAGCCGCTTTTCGCCGCGGATGCGGGGCGTGTGCCGGTCGGTTGCGGGGGGGCAAGTGCCATGCGTCGGGCTTTCCGGTCGGGGCGTGTGGCGTCGGGCTATCATAGCCGGGTCGCGGGGAATGCGGCTAGACCGGGTTGCGGCTTTCACAACAGTGGGAACGGCTCGCCATGACTGACACGCCGATGCGGCCGGTGCGATTCCTGGCCGACTTCCGCGACGCCGCCGGGGTCGCCGCCCGCGTCGAGGCCCACCTGGCCGAAGGATTGCGCGACTCGCGCCACCTGTTCCACTGGCCGTCGCTGGCCACCCTAGGGGTCGATGGCACGCCGGCGGCGCGGGTGGTGGTGCTGCGCGGCTTCGACTCGGCCGAGCACACCTGTACGGTGCATACCGATTCGCGGAGTGCCAAAGTAACTGAGTTGGCCGCGTGCCCGCGCGCCACACTGCTCTTTTACGACCACCCCGCGCAGTTCCAGGTTCGGGCCACGGTGACGGTGGCGACGCACCACCTCGATGAAGTCGCCGAGGCCGAGTGGGCGAACCAGCGGGATTCGAGCCGCGCGAACTACGCCGAGCCGCACCCGCCGGGGGGCGAGTTGGACGCCGACGCGCCGGTCGGGCCGGCGCCGCCGGTGGGCGTGGGGGACCGGGCGAAATTCGCGCAGTTCACCGTACTCGTATGCAAAATCGAGTCGATGGACTTGGTGGAGTTGCACCCGGCGGGGCACCGGCGGGCGCGGCTGAGTTGGGGCGCGACGGGGCCGAAGCTCGTGCGGGTGGGGGCGTGACGCCGCCCAGGAAATGGGAACGGCTGGCGCTGCTGGCCGGGGCGCTGTCGCCGGCGGTGGTGCTGGCGGGATGGACCGGCGCGGCGGCGCTCGGCGACTACCAGGCCGGCGTCGCGGGCAATGCGACAGTCCTCGGGCTACTATTCTGGCTCGCGTTCGCCGCGCCCCGCCCGCACCGGGGCCGCCGGCTGGCGTGGGCCGCGGCGGTCGGGTTCGGCCCGCTCGCGGTCGGGGTGGCGCTGGCGTTCGCGCCGGACTGGCTGTTCGCCGACGAGCCGCCGGGGTCGGGGATCGCCCTGCGGCCCCGCGCCGCCCGCGATGACCCCGGCCGCTACGAGGTCGCCGGGCTGAGCGTGCGCCGCCCGCCGGTGATTCGCCGGTACGACCACGAGGGCGCCGCGCCCGCTGCTCGCGCACGCGCGCACGGCGGTGGCG
>CAXTPM010000418.1:0-5092 GCA_964245865.1 uncultured Fimbriiglobus sp.
GCGATGTCCGGCTCGACTTCGACTGGGGGACGACCGTCAAGCCCGGCGGCTCGAACAGCCCTGGGTTCCGCGACGTGGGCGCCGACAACTACTCGGCCAAGTGGACGGGCCAACTCATCGCCCGCTTTTCCGAGGCGTACACGTTCAGCGGCTTCGCGGACGACGTGTTCAAGCTCGAACTGAAGCCCGCCGGGGCGACCACTTGGACCACCGTGGTCGATCAGCCGAGCTACACCGGCCGCGAGTTCGCCGGCACCACGAGCCTCGTCGCGGGCCATGCCTACGACCTCCGGGCGTCATTCAAAGAGTTCGGCGGCGGCGCGGCGGTGAGCCTCAAGTGGGCCAGCCCCTCGACGCCCAGGGAGGTCATCGACCCCCTCGACCAGGCCGGGGCCAACAACCCCGACGGATCGACCACGTTCGTGGACATCGTGAAGGGCGCGCGCAACGGCTGGGAGAAAGGCGTTGGCACCGACGCCAACGGCTGGCCGACCGGGCCGACCGAGTACGTCTTCCAGGAGTCGCTCAACCAGGGACTCGGCCTCGACCCCCTGATGCGTGGCCGGCTGCAGTTCAGCTTCAAGGGCAAGTCGGACGTGAGCCTGTACGGCAACGTCGATACCGCCAGCCTGAGTTACAGCT
This sequence comes from uncultured Fimbriiglobus sp., assembly GCA_964245865.1. Lineage (GTDB taxonomy): Bacteria > Planctomycetota > Planctomycetia > Gemmatales > Gemmataceae > Fimbriiglobus. The sequence continues at coordinate 643 of CAXTPM010000418.1, forward strand.
ACGACCCCGCCACCAACACCACCGCCGGCTCGTTCGTGGCGCGCGACAACGGCGTGAACGCCTCGATCGTCCGCTTCCCGAACCCGACGCGCGACGGCACGCCGAACGGCCCCGGCGGGCTGACCGACTTCAAGTTGCTGCGCCCGACCGCGCCCGACGCCCCGACTAGCTACGCCCCCGGCACGCTGTTCACCACGCAGGAGAAGGACTACGTCCGCCACTACACCGTGGTGCGGCACCAGTACGTCGCCAACCAGCAGAAGGAGTGGGGCGACCGCACTCTCCCCGCCTACTTCAACCAGTCCGGCGGCTCGCGCACCGCGCCGGTGGGCTTCGGCGGGCCGTCGGACAACAGCTGGTCGTGGGAGTACAAGGTCATGTTCGCCAACGAGACCGGCACCGACCTGATGGTCAGCCTTCCGGTCCTGGCCACGGGGCGCACCGGCGCGGACGCCAACAGCTACCTGGTCAAGCTCGCCAACCTCATCAAGTACGGCAGCGACGGCGTCAACCCCTACACCGCCCCGACCGCCAACCCGACCTACCCGCCGCTCAACCCCAACCTGCGGGTGTACTTGGAGTTGGGCAACGAGCTGTGGAACTGGGGCGGCGTGTTCTACGTCGATTACTTCCACCTCAACCAGCTCGTGGCGCAGGCCGGGGACGCGAACAACGACGACTTCAGGGCGATCAGCTACGACCTCTCGACCGCGAAGAACTCCAACGGCGAATACAACGAACTGTACACGATGCGCTACCGCATGGCGGTGCTGCGCACGGCGCAGATGGGCGACATCTTCCGCTCGGTGTTCGGCGACGGGGCGATGCCGGGCACCTCGCCCGACCCCCGCATCCGGCCGGTGTACGAGTGGCAGTACGCCAACGCCAACGACACCGCGCGCCTCGGGCTGAGCTGGGCCGACCGCTACTTCAACAAGTCCGACCCGGCCAGTCCCTACGCGGGTGTGGCGAGGCCGGTGAATTATTTCATCTGGGGCGGCGGCGGGGCGACCTACTACGGCGCGAACAACCCCAACGGCCTAACTGCGCTTCTGTCCAACAGCGGCTTCGAGGCCGTGGCGGTGCCCAACGGCTACTCGGCTGCCCCATCGAACTCCGGCTGGGTCTCCACGGGGACCGCCGGGGTGGCCCGCGACTCGGGCGCCGGCGACGACATCCCGGCCCCGTTCGACGGCAGCCAGGTCGGCTACGTCGCCGGCGCCGGGCGCCTCACCGCGAGTTTCACCGCCCCGGCGAACCAGACCTCAGGCGTCTACGGCGTGTCGTTCAAGGCGTACAACCGCCGCAAGGTGGGGGCTTCTGCCGCCGATACGCAGAACCTGCGCATCTACCTCGACTACGGCACGCCGAACCAGATCGACATTACCGCCAGGACGTTCAGCCAGGGCAACGGCTACACCCCGCCAGACGCCGCAGGACTCGCCGGATGGAAAGCACGGAACGTCTCCTGGACCAACTCCGAATATTACTACACCAAGAGCTTCAACCTAACGCCCGGTTCGACGCACACTGTCACCATCGTCGGCACCAAAGGGGCGGACCAGGCGGCGTTCCTGGAGGATGTCCGCGTCACGAGCGTGGACGCGATCTACGCGGGCGGCATTCCCGGCGGTGGCGAGGCGACCGGACAGCCGGCCGGGCAGAACATCCGTAACTCCATGAACGTCGCCGCGAGCTGGGCCGCCGCGTTCGGCCTCAAGCACCTCGCCTACGAGGGCGGCTGGTCGCTCGGCGGAGACGACGGCGGCTCGGCGGTCCAGCTCGCGGCCAAGTACGGCGACGCCCGCACCGCCACCGCCCAGGCGACGTTCATGGACTACTACGACCAGGCCGGCGGCGAGGTCAACGTCTTCGGTACCTACGCCCAAATCCCCAGTTGGGCCGACTACTACGCCCAGCAGGGGTTGATTAACTCCGGCTCGTACCCGATCGTCCAGGGGATCGACCGTCGTGCGAACCGCCTGGGGGCGGATGTCGCCAACGGCACCGCCCTGCCCGCGGTGCTGGGCCGCGCCGACATCACCCTCGGCGACCGCGCCGACACCGGCGCCGCCCGCATCACCAGTACGAGCGGCTGGCTGAGCTGGAACGTGGTCGTGCCGCGCTCGGGCTACTACACGCTCAAAGTCTCGACCGGCGCGGGCGGCTCGCTGGTGCTGCTCGCCGACGAGGCGGCGGTCGCGTCGGGCGCAAGCGGCGGCGAGTTGTCGGGGGCAGTGTTCCTGACGCGCGGCTTCCACGCTCTGAAGGTCCGCTCGACTTCGGGAGCGTTCGCCGTCGGCCCGCTCGCCGCGACCGCGCTGGGCGCCCCGGACACGCCCGCAGTCGCCGAACTGGTCGAGTACGGCGGCACCGCGACGTTCAGTTGGGCGGGCGTGCCGGGCGCGGCGGGGTACGTGGTCCAGTACGGCACCGAGCCGGGGCGTTACACCGGCCGGCTCGATGTCGGCGCCGCTACAACCGGGCGCGTCGGCGGGCTGGCGGACGACACGGTCTACTACTTCGCGGTCAGCTCCTACGCCCCCGGCGGCGCGCAGAGCCTGCCGTCGGCGGCGCGGGGCGTGGTCGCACTGCGGGACGGCCACACCGGGCGCCTCGGCGAGTGGGAGTTCACCGGCCTGGCGAGCGGTGGGGCGGCGGTGCCGGCATCGGCCCCGCCGAGGGCGACCGCCTCCCAGGCCCGAATCAGCCCATTGACGCGCGGCCCCGGCCTGGCTGCCGCCGACGGCTGGGTGACGCAGTACTTTCCCGACCGCTTCGCCAGCGGTTCCACGACCAACACCTGGGCGCAGACCGCTGCCGACTCCATCGCTCGCGGCCAATACTACCAGTTCACCATTGCGCCGGCACCCGGCTACCGACTCTCGCTCGCCGGCCTGAACTTCCAGGCCTGGTTCTCCGACGCCTCGGCCGCGAACGGCGTCCTCGTGCGGTACAGCACCGACGGGGTGACGTTCTACGACCTCGCCGCAACGGGAACGGCGAACAACCCCGCTGGCTACGCAGTCGATATTGCGGGCGTCGCGGCCCTGCAATCGACCGGCGCGACTATTACCTTCCGCATCTACACCTACGGACTGGGAGCCTACAGCGCCACGGCCATCGGCCTGGGGACGAGCGCAGCCGACCTGACGGTGCGGGGCAGCTTCGCGGCGCCGGTCGTCGTCGGCACGCCGGTCGAAATCGGCCCCGGCGGCGGGGACGACTGGTACGCGGGCGGCGGGGGGGGCCGCGGTGTTGGGCCGAGGAATCCTAGCGCCCCGCCGCGCGATATACTAACTTCTGAATCAGGCAATCCTAACGCACAAATCGGTTCGGGGGCCGGCGAGATCTCGCCGGGCCGGAGTCCCGCGCGTGGACAGACACAACCCATTCCACCGCGCCTCGGGATACCCCAGCCGGGTACGGGCGCGGGTTCCGATGGAGCGGGCGCAGCGCCAGGGATGCCGGCGCCGCCCCACGCCCGGCGAACGCCGACCGCGCGCAGACGCTAACTCATTTTACACTTTCCGCGACCGTTCCCCGGCCCGCCCCGGCGGCGCGCCCGCCGAGTCCAAGTGGACTCGGCGGGCGCGCCGCCGGGGCGAATCGTTTCACGCCGAGTGCCAATTTTTTCCCCACGCATAAAACCCGACAAATCGAGGCCTCTCGCGCGATTTCGGCGCAAACTTCGATTCCCACCCTTGAATTATCCTGCCGGGCAATTAGACTTGCACCATAACGCGACTTTTACTCCGACGGCATTGCGACTGTGAGTCGTCCGTTGGTGGGTGGAGTTCTTCAAACCCGAGCGAGCACCGCCGAGCAGCACCTGAGTTTGACCGAACATCCTATTTGGTGAACGCATGAACTGGTACGCCCACCAGTGCAGCGCGGCCCGCCCAGACGCCGCCTCGCCCTCGTGCGACGGCCTCGCCGCGTGGAACCCCGTGCCCACTGAGACCATCCCACCCGTCCCGGCCAGGTGGTCCCTCGCGGCGACGGCCCGCTACCTCGGGGTCAAGTACCGCCGCCTCTCCGCGAGCTACTTCCAGCGCGCCGCGAAGCGCCTGCTCGACGTTGCCGTCTCGGCGGTGCTGCTCGTCGCCCTCTCGCCGCTGTTCGCGGTCGTCGCGCTGGCGGTCAAACTGACCGACGGCGGGCCGGTGCTGTTCTGGCAGACGCGCGTCGGCCGCTGGGGCCGCGAGTTCCCCTTCCCGAAGTTCCGCTCCATGGTCCCCGACGCCGAGCAGAAGCTCGCGGCGGTATTGGCCCACAACCACCACAAATCGGGCGTGACTTTCAAAGCCAAAGACGACCCCCGCCTCACCTGGGTCGGCCGGATCATCCGCCGCGCGAGTATCGACGAGTTGCCGCAACTCTGGTGCGTGCTGATCGGGCAAATGACTCTCGTCGGCCCGCGCCCCGCCGTGCCGCGCGATGCCGCGCG
>CAXTPM010000419.1:0-5088 GCA_964245865.1 uncultured Fimbriiglobus sp.
CCCCGTTCCCGATTCGCCGGGGTGCTACTAGGGCTTGTGCCGGGCGCGGGCCCGGAGCAAGCCGAACCCGGCCCGGCCGTACATCTGCCGCTTGATCAGCTTCAGCCGGTTCACCTGGCCCTCCACGGGGCCGTTACTCCACCCGGTAGTCAGCCCGGCCGCCACCGCCGCCTCGTCCGCGCGGACGGAGGCGGCGAACGCCCGCACCGCCGCGCTCGCCGACCCCTCGGCCCGAGTCAGCCAGTCGGCCAGGGGCGTCGGGTCCGTCTTGCGCACCATCCCGAGGAACTCGCCCGCCAGGCGCAACTCGCCGGCCAGCGCGGCCACCCCGCCGACCGCCGCCATCCGGGCCGCCTCCCCCCGGCCCCGCCCCTCCGCCCGCCGCACGTACTCGAACGACAACTGCCGCGCCGATGGCCGGCGGGCCGGGGGGCGGGCGCTGGCCCGCTCCCGCCGGTGACCGGCTGCGGCCAGCCGCCGGCCCAGGAACCGCCGCACGCTGGCCGGGGAGGTCCGCACCCCGTCCCCCCGCAGCCGGCGGTACAGCTCGGCCGCGTTCCGCCCGCCGCCCCGGACGTACTCGTCGACCCGGTCGCGGACGCGGTCCAGCCGGGCCGGGCGGAGGCGGCCCCGGTTCCCGGCCGGGCACCGGTCCGACCGCAGGTAGCGGCGGACGGTCGCCACCGACAGCCCCATCTGCCGCGCGATGCGGCGCACCCCCATCCCGCCCGCCCGCAGCCGCCTCGCGTGGGCGAACCGGGCGTCCCTGGGGGAGGGGTGCCCCGCGCCCGAGGCGGGGGGAGAGTTCGCGGCCGGCGTCGGGTCGTTCGGGGCCGCCGGGTCGCCGCCGGCCGGCCGAACCGCGTCGTCGAGGGCGGCCGCGTGCGACTCGAACAGCCTCTCGACCAACTCCCGCAGGTTCCTCACCAGGTGGAACCGGTCGGCCACCTGCGTGGCGGCCGGCGCCCCGGCGGCGGCGGCACTCGCGTAGGCGGGCCACCGGTCGCGGGTGACAACCTCGACGCCGGGGTGGGCCCTCAGCCACGCCTCGACGCCCGCCCCGTCGCGGCCGTCCAGCAGCTCGATCACCCGGCCCCGCTCCAGGTCGACCACCGCGGTCCCGTACACCTGCCCCTTGCGGAGGGCGAAGTCGTCGATGCCCACGTACCGGTACGGCGGCTCGGGCCCGTCGGGGGCGCCCTTCACGCGCCGCAGCAGGGTGTCCCCGCTGGCCGGCGCGGCCAGACCCTCGGCCACGCGGGAGCCCGGCTCCCCGCCGAGGGCGAACCCGATCAGCCGGTGCAGGCCCGCGAGCCGGTCGGTGGTGCGGGCGTGGGCGCCGGCGACCCCGGTCAGCCTCTCGCAGAACACCAGCCGGCCGCAGCCGGGGTGGCCGCACCGGAACTTGCGGGCGTCGACGACCAGCACCAGGCGGCGGGGCCCGACGGGGCGGTCGGCGAGCACCCGGCGGTACCGGCCGTGGACGCGGTCGGAGGGCCGGCCGCAGTCCGGGCACCGGGCGGTCGGCGAGGAGCAGGCGACGGCGACGGCGACCAGGTCGGCGGTGACGGTCACCGCGGTGACCGTCAGGCCGGCGCTCGGCGGGAGGAGTTCGGCCGGGCTCATGGCGGGGCATCCTGGACGCGGCGGGCGCCGTCATTCTAATCGACACCCCTCACCAAGTCCGCGGAAGAACCACTTTGACATGAGCGGTGACAATCACAGCCGAAGTTGCGCCGAGGCCGCGAGTTGTCGCCCGGTAGGGAAGCGCGTCGGGACTTCCCGCAACGCTGCCGGCCGCGCCGGGATTCCGCCGCCCGGCCCGGATTGCCCGGCTACTAGTGCCATCGGAGCGGACGGCCGTCCGCCTGGTTCGAGACCCGACTTCCGGTGAGGGACTTCCACGCGAACGACTATGTGCGCGGCCGTGCTGGCCGTGGCGTGCGGCGCGGCGGCGCTGGGCGACGACAAGAACACGACGACGGCCGAGAAGCTCGTCGGCACCTACGTCATAACCAAGAGCGAGAAGTACGGCGGCAAGCCGCCCAGCGAGGACGTGACCAACATCGTCGTCAAGATCACCAAGGACCGCATCACCTCGTTCGACAAGAACGACAAGGAGGTGTACGTCCAGACCTACAAGCTCGGCCCGGACTCGGGCAAGGCGCACAAGATTAGCATGAAGGCGATCAAGCCGAAACTCGATGTCGAGGCCGAGGGGCTGATCGAGGTCGATGGCGACACCGTCAAACTGATCTACGCCCTCCCCGGCGGCGAGACGCCGACCGAGTTCAAGACCAAGGCCAAGCAACTGATGTTCGTGATGAAGAAGCAGAAGGCGAAGGAGTAGGGCGGCTCTGAAGTTTTCTGAGCGGGGGGTGTGGCCCCCCCGAGTCTGTCAAACACTTGCGGCAAGTCGCATGTGTTTGACAGACTCGGGGGTCCACACCCCCCGCTCAGAATGCCAAGTCCGCGAACTTAAGCCGCGACGGTCGCCTTGCCCCGCGCCGCCGCCATCGCCGCTTCGGGCGGCTGCCGCACGCCCCACACTAGCCCCAGCGCGCGGAACGTCTTGATAATCAGGTACGCCAGATCGACCTCGTACTTGGCGAATCCGTGCCGGGCCGAGGTGGGCGCGCGGTGGTGGTTGTTGTGCCACCCCTCGCCCATCGCCAGCACGCCGATGACGAAGTTGTTGCGGCTGCCGTCGCCGGTGTCGAAGCGCTGCGAACCCCACAGGTGGCCGGCCGAGTTCACCAGGAACGTCACCTGGAACACCACAGCCGTGCCGAGGCAGAAGCCCCACAGTAGGCCCGACCAGCCGTCGATGAGGTAGCACGAAGTCGCCACCAGGATGCCGGGCACCATCCACAGCCGGTCGAGCCACAGCAGTTCGGGGTAGCGGGCCAGGTCGCGCACGTTGTCGTGGTCGGGCTGCGACAGGTCTTGGGTGACGAGCCAGCCGAAGTGGGCGTACCAGAAGCCGTCGAGCACCGGCGAGTGGACATCGCCGGGTTCGTCGGAGTGCTTGTGGTGCTCGCGGTGGAACACGCACCACCACAGCGGCCCCTTTTGCATCGCCACGCACCCCGAGGCCGCGAGCAGGAACTGGAACCAGCGCGAGGTCTTGAACGCGTGGTGCGCCAGATACCGGTGGAAGCCGACGGTGATGCCGGTGCCGCTGATGCGCGTCACGACGATGAACAAAATGACGGCCGTCCAGGTGACGGGGACGAAGAACAGCCCCACCAGCGCCAGGTGCACGCCGACGCGCGCGACGAGCGCCAGCACGATGCGGGCGAGCCGGTACAGCGAGGGGGGCGCGGCGTGGGCGACGGCGGCGCCGGGCAACGCGGCGGCTTCGGCCGGGGGGTGGAGCATGGGAGTCGAACCGTGGGTGTGCTGCGGGACCGGGTCACACACTAGATTAGGCGCGCGAGGCCGACCCGACGCGCGCCGCCCCGACTTGGGCGCCGCGAATGCGCCCGGCCGACCGTCACACGCGGCCCCGCCGCCCCGACCGGCTCGCTCGTGTGCCAGTTCGCCGCCCTAGTCCGGGAGTTTCCCCAGCGGAATCCGCCGCGTCGTCCGGCCGGCGTGCGGGTCGGGTTCGCCGGGCTTGGCGCGGCGGGGCTTGTGCCGGGCCGCGAAGAACGCGGCCGACCCGGCGAAGCCGTTGAGCACCCACCGCAGCGCCGAGGTGTCGTCGGCCCCTGTGAGCGCGTCGCTCAAACTGTCCAGGCAGGCGTCGAGTTCCTCCCGCAGCGAGGTGAACTCGTTCGGGAAGAACTGGTCGGGCAAGCCGAGCGCCCCGGCCGCGTAGGCCAGCGCCGGGGTCACTTCCTCGGCCGGCCCCGCCGCAACCGGGCCGGGAGTTACTTCGCCCGCCCCCGACGGCCCGCCGTCCTCGACCGAGTTCCCCGAGGCCGGCTGCGACTCGGCGACGACCGGACGCGCGGTCGGGGCACCGCCATCGGAACGGGCCGCGCCGGCCTCGGCGGCGACCTTCGACAGCGCGCCGGACGGGGCGGCGGTCTCGACGCCAAGCGAGTCCGGCGAGTTGGTCGGCGCGACCGGAAGGCCGGCGGGATCGGCGGCGGTGTCCGCGGTCGTGGTAGTCCCAAAGGAGGGGGCCGGGCCGTCCGCCGGAGATTGTGCGGCCGGCAGTCCACCGGCGGAACTTGCGAGAGGATCGGCCGGTGCCAACGGCGCCGGCCCCGACCGAGTCGGCTGGGGAGAAATCGCCTGGGGCGCCGGCGCACTCACCGGGGGCGTGACCGCCGGCCCGGTGGCACTGGGTTCGGCGCCCGATTGACTAGTCGGCGCGGGCGCCCCAGGGTCCCCGCCGGGTGCGGGCGGGACGGCCCCGGTGAGTGCGCCGGGGGTCCGGCCTGGTGCGGTCGCCGGGGCCGCGCCGTCGCCGCCGGAGTCGGGCGGCGTGGGGTCGGCGGCGCCCGACTCCGGCAGCGCAGACCCGGCCGGCAGGGAGACGGGGAGAGTTTGAGCCGGTCCCAGCAGCGCCGGGACCAGGGTCGTCACCGACTGCAGCAGACCGGCCACCGTCCCCCCGGCGGCGCCGAGCAGCGGCCCGGTCGCGTTCGACAGGCCGAGTAAGTCCGTCACCCCCCCGAGGAGCGACGGCGCCGGCGGGGTCGCCGCGCCGGCGGAAGTCATGGTGCCTGGCGCGGCGGGCGCGGACGACGCGGACCCGCCGAGCAGCGGCGCCACGCCCCCCAGCAGGCCCGAGACGCTGCCGAGGGCGGCGGAGGGGTTGAGGAGCAAACTCAGGCCAACGGCCGGCTGGACGCGGGGGTCAAGTTCGCACAGCGACAGCCCAGGCTTGGCCGGCCGGGGCGCCCGAGGGCGTTGCGATTGGAACCAGTGGCTCACGGGAAGCTCCTCGGCGGGGGGGGCGGCGGTGTCTGGGGGAGGGACATGGCGTGGCCCGCTTTGAGGGCCGACAGGAGTTCGCGGCAGCGGGCGTCCGAGGGGTCGGCGCGGACGCCCTCGCCCGCGGCCTCGACCGCGCCGGCGTGGTCCAGGCCGGCCTCGCGGGCGAAGGCGAGTTGGTACCACAGTTCGGGCTTC
>CAXTPM010000420.1:0-944 GCA_964245865.1 uncultured Fimbriiglobus sp.
CACGCCGCCCCACCCGTTCCACTCCGCCGCCGTGAGGTGCCCGCCGTGCCCTACCTCCTCGCCTGTGCGCTCGCGCTGTTGGCCCCGCCCGCGCCGGAACTCGCCCCGGCGCCGCACCTGGCGTCCGAGTCGCTCTTGGAGGCCGCTCGCGCCGGCGACTTGGCGCGCGTGCGCGGGCTGCTCGACGCGGGGGTTGAGGTCAACGCGAAGTCCGAGTACGGCGCGACCGCGCTACACTTCGCGGCCAGCAAGGGGCACGCCGAGGTGGTGCGGCTCTTGGTCGCCCGGCGCGCGGACCTCAACGCGGTCGAGACTTTCTACTCAACTACACCCCTGGTGTGGGCGCAGACCAACAAACACCCCGCGGTCGTCGGCGAACTGCTCGCGGCCGGGGCGACGGGGGGCGACGCGCTGCTGAAAAGTGCCGCCGCGTCGGGCGACGCGGCGGTGGTCCGCGCGGTGATCGAGAAGGGCTGGCCGACGGCCGCGGCGCTGTCGGATGCGCTCGCGGTCGCCCGGAAGCCCGAGGTGGCGGCCATCCTCACGGGTGCCGGCGCGAAGGCGCGGCCGAAGCCCAAGGCCGACCCGGCGCTCGCCGAGTACGCCGGGACTTACAAGCCGGCCGCGAAGGACGAGCGGGGGTTCGACCTGAGCGTCGGACTCGCCGAGGGCGGCGCGGCGCTGACGCTCTTCGGCGACGAACTCGAGCCGGCCGGGGGCGGGGCGTTCCGCGCGCCCGAGCCGTCGGGGGCGGTCGTCACGTTCCGCCGCGACGCAGGCAAGGTCGTCGGCCTCGATTTCGCCTCGCCGGATAGCGCGTTCGAGCGCGCGGTCCCGGAGGCCGGGGGCAAGCCCGCCGCTGGCCTCGCCGAGTTCGCCGGGGTCTACAAGGGCGCCGCCGGGGAGCGGACGCTCAGAGTCGCCGGCGCCGGGCTGTCGGTCGA
>CAXTPM010000420.1:954-1568 GCA_964245865.1 uncultured Fimbriiglobus sp.
GGCGCTCGCGCTGAAGAGCGGCCGGACCGGGCTGTCGGTCGAGCGCGACGGGGCGGAAGTGTTTGCCATGACCCAAGACAAGGGCGACCTGTTCCGCGCCGAAACCCCCGCCGGGCGCACCGTGCTGTTCCGGCGTAATGCCGCCGGCGTTGTGGTCGGCTACACGGTGAGGAACCCCGTCACGTCGTACACCCGCGCCCCGGCCGGCGCCGAGACCGCCAAGGCCAAGCCGGCCGAGAAGCTGCCGGAGTCGCCCGACCCCACCGGCGCCGTCACCAGCCCCGCCAACTGGCCGCAGTTCCGGGGGCCGGGCGCGTCGGGCGCCGTTGACGGGCAGTTCCCGCCGACCAACTTCGACCTGCCGGCGAACAAGAACGTGCGCTGGAAGACCCCCATCGACGGCCTCGGCCACTCGTGCCCCGTGGTGTGGGGCGACAGGCTGTTCGTCACCACCGCCGTCGGCGACCCCAAGGCTAAACTGCGGCCGGGGCAGTACGGCGATGTCGATTCGGTGAAGGAAGACACGCCGCACGAGTGGCGCCTGATTTGTCTCGACAAGAACTCCGGCAAAGTCGTCTGGGACCAACTCGTTTGCACCGGCGTGCCGAAGATCA
>CAXTPM010000420.1:1578-3930 GCA_964245865.1 uncultured Fimbriiglobus sp.
CGGCACCTCAAGGGGACGCACGCCAACCCCACCGTCGCCACCGACGGCAAAGTCCTCGTCGTCTCGTTCGGCGCCGAGGGGCTGTACGGCTACGACTTCGCCGGCAAGCAACTCTGGAAGCGCGACCTCGGCAAGCTCGATAGCGGCTGGTTCTTCGACCCCGACTACCAGTGGGGCTTTGCGAGTTCCCCAGTGGTCCACAAGGGGGCGGTGTACGTGCAGTGCGACGCGGGCAAGAACTCGGGCCTGCTCGCACTCAAACTCAGCGACGGCTCGGACCTTTGGCGGGCGGCGCGCGACGAGCCGCCGACGTGGGGTACCCCCACGGTGGTAGAGGGTCCGAGCGGCGACGAGGTCGTGTGCAACGGCACCAAGTTCGCGCGGAGTTACGACGCGCTCAGCGGCAAGGAGCGCTGGCGCGTCGGGCGCTTGTCGGAGATCGCGGTTCCCACCCCGGTCGCCCACGCGGGCCTAATCTACGTGTGCAGCGGCTACAGCCCCGTTCAGCCGATCTTCGCCGTAAGAGCCGGCGCGGAGGGCGACCTGAGTCCGAAGCCCGGCAAGCCGAACCCGCCGGGGCTGGCCTGGAGCGCCAAGAACGGCGGGCCGTACCTGCCCACGCCCGTGGCGTACAACGGGCACCTGTACGTGCTCGCCAACAGCGGGCTGCTGAGTTGCTACGACGCGGCGACCGGCAAGAAACTCTACAGCGAGCGCGTCGGGGGCACCGGCTACACCGCCGCCCCAGTCGCCGCCGACGGGCGTATCTACTGCGCCGGCGAAACCAGCGGCGTGCGCGTAGTGAAGGCCGGGCCGAGCTACGAGTTGCTCGCCGTCAACCCCCTCGGCGAGACGTGTATGGCCACGCCGGCGATTTCGGATGGCGTGCTGTTCGTGCGCACCGAGAGGCACGTCGTGGCGTTCGGGCTGCCGGGGAAGTAGTGGGCGGGGTCTCGCCGTGACTGAACTCCCCGCCGTCGCCGTCCACACCGACGGCGCGTGCGTCGGCAACCCCGGCCCCGGCGGCTACGCGGCGGTGGTTATCGACGGCGACTCCCGCAGCGAACTAGTCGGCGGCGCGCGGCTTACCACCAACAACCGCATGGAACTCCTTGCCGCGATCGTCGCCCTCGAATCGCTGCCGGGGGCGCGCCGCGTGACGCTGTTCAGCGACTCGCGTTACGTGATCGAGGCGATGGCCAAGGGGTGGGTGGTTCGCTGGCGCCAGAACGGCTGGAAGCGCGGCCCGACTTCCCCACTCGCCAACGCCGACCTGTGGCGCCGGCTCGTCGCGGCGAGTGCCCGGCACGAGGTGACGTGGAATTGGGTGCGCGGCCACGCCGGGGACGCGGAGAACGAGCGCTGCGACCGACTGGCCACGGCGATGGCGTCGCCGGCGGGTTTGCCGGCGGACGAGGGGTACGAGGCGGCGATAGCGCAGGAGGGGGGGCTGTTCGGCTGAGGGCTGCGCCGCTAAAACCGCGGCGCCTCCTTCCGCACCAACTCGTTCGCCACGTCCAGGCTGTCCAGCGTCCCCGCGTCGGTCCAGTAGCCGTCCAGAATGTCGTAACCCATGCGCCCCTCGCGCAAGTAGTAGTTGTTTACGTCGGTGATCTCCAGCTCGCCCCGCCCGCTGGGCTTGAGCGTGCGGATGACCTCGAACACGTCCGGCGGGTAGACGTAGATACCGACCACCGCGTAGTCGGACTTGGGGTGATCGGGCTTCTCGACGATGCTCTTCACGCGGTCGCCGTCGAGTTCCGCGACGCCGTAGCGGCTCGGGTCGTGGACTTGCTTCAGGCCGATCCACGCCCAGTCGGGCCGCGCGTTCGCCTTCGAGAGCAGGTTGGTGAGCGGCGCGGCGAAGATGTTGTCGCCCAACAGCACGCAGGCCCGGCTGTGCTGGCAGAAGAGTTCCGCCAGCCCGAGAGCCTGGGCAATGCCGCCGGCTTCATCTTGCACGCGGTAGGTCAGCCGGCAGCCGTGGCCCTTGCCGCTGCCCAGGAGTTCCACGAAGTCGCCCATGTGCTCGGTGCCGCTCACCAAAAGAATTTCGGTGAGGCCCGCGCCGACGAGCTTTTTGAGCGGGTGGTAGACCATCGGGTACGGCCCGACGGGGAGCAGGTGCTTGTTCGTCACCTTGGTGAGTTCCCCCATCCGGGTGCCCTTGCCCCCGGCGAGAATCACGCCGCGCATCGCCGTCATGTCATGACCTCGTACTATTGGTGCCCGTCGTGTCGCCGTACTGCTTCGCGTAGTAACTCAAGTAGTCCTGGTTCTGGATCGACGCCACCCAGTCGAGGTTGGCCTTGTACCACGCCACCGTCTCGGCGAGGCCGCGCTCGAACTCGA
>CAXTPM010000420.1:3940-5087 GCA_964245865.1 uncultured Fimbriiglobus sp.
GATGGTGTCGTGCAAGCCCCGCTCGAACGGCACCTTCGGGGCCCAGCCGAGTTCGCGCTCGGCCTTGGCGCAGTCGATGGCGTAGCGGCGGTCGTGGCCGGGGCGGTCGGCGACCCACTTGATCAGGCTCTCGGGCTTGCCGAGTAGCTTCAAGAGCGCGCGGGTGATCTCCAGGTTGGTGCGCTCGGAGCGCCCGCCGAAGTTGTAGACCTCGCCGGGCTTGCCGTTCTGCCACGCCGCCTCGACGCCGGCGCAGTGGTCCGACACGTGAATCCAGTCGCGCACCTGCTGGCCGTCGCCGTACACCGGCACCGGCTTGTCGCTCAAGAGGTTGGTGACGAACAGCGGGATGAGCTTCTCGGGGAACTGGTACGGGCCGTAGTTGTTGCTGCAGCGCGTCGTCACCACGTCCAACCCGAAGGTGTGGTGGTAGGCTTTGGCCAGGAGGTCGCCGCCGGCCTTACTCGCGGAGTACGGCGAACTCGGGTCGAGCGGCGTCGTCTCGGTGAACGCGCCCGTGGGGCCGAGGCTGCCGTACACCTCGTCGGTCGAGACCATCACGAAGCGCCGCACCTTGAACTCGCGCGCCGCGTCCAGCAGCGTCTGCGTGCCGATGACGTTGGTGCGGACGAACGGCCCTGAGTCCTGGATGCTGCGATCGACGTGGCTCTCGGCCGCGAAGTGGATGATGTCCGTGACGCCGGCCATCGCGGCGCGCACGTCGTCTTTGCTGGTGATGTCGCCCTTGACGAAGGCGTAGCGCGGGTGGCCCGCCACGTCCGCCAAGTTGGCGAGGTTGCCGGCGTAGGTGAGGGCGTCGAAGTTGACCACGCCGGTCGAATCGCCGCGCGCGAGCATCCGCCTCACGAAGTTGGAGCCGATGAAGCCGCAGCCGCCGGTTACGAGTAGCCGCCGCATGGTTGGTCGTTCGCCGTGGTGTCCGGAAGTCCCCCCCGGCGTTCTAGCGACTCGCCGGGGGCGCGTCCACCTGGGGTGATTCGGCGCGGCGGTTGCGATAGAATGCCGTGATGAGCCAGACCGCCATTACCAGTACCGTGAGCCTCGCAGTCGGGCGCCAGTCGTGGCCGCTCTCGCCGCGCCCCGGCACGCTCGTGCCGCTGTCGCGCGCAGAGACTCCGCGCGCCGG
>CAXTPM010000421.1:0-2674 GCA_964245865.1 uncultured Fimbriiglobus sp.
GTGGGCGAGCATGGTTCGCCGCAACTCGTCGCCCACGGCCCGGCAGGCGAAGAAGACGGCCAGGAACGCCAGGTAGATCGTCACCCGGTTGTGGCAGCGTATCTGCGGCGTGACGAGGAAGTTGAACAGGTCGCCGACCCCGCCGACCCCTCCAGCGTGACTCGCCCCTTCCGCTGGCCGCACGGCTTGAAAGACGGCGAGAAGCTGCGCGTCGGGGTGGCCGCGACGCGCGGCGCCGACGGGCTGATCCCCGAGGTCGCCAAGGCACTCGCCGCGAAGCATAAGAGCATCGAACTCGTGCCGGTCAAGGTGCCGAGCGGCCCGGAGGTGAGCGCGATGATTGCGATTCTCGACGCCGAGTGCGCCGCGACGTTCGACGACCTGACCCGACTGGGTGTGAGCGAGGGGATCGGCTCGTGGGCGACGCCGTTCCGCGCCGGGCAGTTCGTCTCGGCGGTCGATTACATCCGCGCCCAGCGGCTGCGCACCGAACTGATGCGCGAGATGGAGGACGCGATCAAGGGCGTTGACTGCTACCTCGGCGGGGACGACTTGGTGCTGACCAACTTCACCGGGCACCCGTCGGTGTCGCTCCCCTACGGGATGCGCACCGCCAACGGCGTCGATACGCAGCCGTACCAGGTGACGCTCACGGGGCGGCTATTCGGCGAGAGCGATTTGCTCGCGGTCGCGGCGATGGTTGAAGGCATCAACCCCCGGCGCGGCGCGCGACCGGACCTCGCCAAAGTGCCAAAAGAAGCGCAGAAGTCGTGAGCCTGTTCCTGATGCTGGCCGTCACCCTCGCCGAGCCGGCGCCGATGCCGCACCCCGCGCCGGGCGCGCTGGTGCTCGCCGGCGGCGGGCGGCTCCCCGACGCGGTGGGGCGCGAGTTCGTGCGCCTGGCCGGCGGCGCGGATGCGGTCATCGTGGTGATCCCGACTGCGAGCGAGTTCGCCGACGACCCGGCCGAGGCCGACTCGTTCGTGCGCAACTGGAAGAGCCTCGGGGCGGGCCGCGTGAGTCTCTTGCACACGCGCGACCGCAAAGTCGCCGACACGGCCGCGTTCTGCGCCCCGCTGGCGAACGCCACCGGCGTCTGGCTGAGCGGCGGCGACCAGTCGCGCCTGACCGCCGCGTACCGGGGCACCCGCGTCCATCGCGAACTCGCCGCCGTCGCGGGGCGCGGCGGGGTGGTGGGCGGCACGAGTGCGGGGTGCGCCGCCCTCAGCGACCCCATGATCGCCGGGGGCCGCACCGCCGCCGAACTCGCCCCCGGTCTCGGCGGACTCGGGCTGTTGGAGCGCGTCGTCACGGACCAGCACTTCACCCACCGCGCCCGCCTACCGAGGCTGCGCGACGCGGTGGCGCGCTCGCCGGGCTTCGCGGGGGTCGGCGTCGATGAATCGACGGCACTCGTGGTCCGCGCTGGCGTCGGCACCGTCCTCGGCGACGGGGCCGTCACCGTGCTGCGGCCGGGGAAGCCGGACGAGGTGCTGCGGGCGGGCGGGTCGGTGGCGCTCGGGTCGGCGGGGGGCAAGTGACGGCTATAATCCGCTCAGGAGGTGTGACGTGAGTACAGTCGCCGACTTACACGTGGCCTACAACGGCTTGGAACAAGACCCCCAGTGGGGGCCGCTACTGCCTCGTGCGACCGACCTTGTCGTCGGCCAACTCGCCGAGTTCGCGCGCGGCAAGGCCATTGAGTGGCGGCGGGCGCCGGGGCTGCCGCCGGCGGTCGAACTGACCATCCGCGAGGGCGAGTTCGCCGGCAGCGCGCGACTGACGCTGGACGAGGCGCGAAAGGACTACAAGATTGATTCACGCGCTAGCATCGCCTGGGGTCAGCTTAACCTCGCCCAGATGAAGCACGCCTTCAGGCGCATCCAGCAAATCCTCACCGACATGATTCCCCTCGCCGAGGCCGCCGACGCGGCGGGGGTGGCTGGTGGCTGAGACGCTCACGCAGAAGGTCGAAGACCTCAAGTCCCAGGTCTCGGGCCTCGCGGTCAGCGTCGAGGTGCTAACGCGACGCAACAACTACCTCGAAACTCGCCTCGACGCCGCCCGCGACGAGGCGACCGAACTCCGCGCGGAGTTAAGCGCGACCAAGGCCCAACTCGCCGCGCTGCAGCGCGCCTCGGATCGGGGCTGGAACCTGTTCCAGGCCGTGCTCGTGCTGGCCGTCAGCATCGCCGCGTCGGCGGTGACGCAACTCGCCCTGCGGAAATAGTCGAAACTCACCGACGAACCCCAGCGCCGCCGGGCACTAGGCCGGTATGACCAGCCCCGCCGCTGTTTTCCTGCGCAAGCTCGCCCGCCCCGACTTCGCCGCGTGGGGCGATGGCGCCCTGCTCGCCCGCGCCGCCGACCCCTCCGATCACGGCGAGGCGTTCGCCGAACTGGTGCGCCGGCACGGGCCGATGGTGCTGGGGGTTTGCCGCCGCATCCTCTCGAACCGCGCCGACGCCGAGGACGCCTTCCAGGCCGCATTCGTGGTGCTCGACCGCCGCGCGTCGGGGCTACTCGGCCGCGCCACCGTCGGCGACTGGCTGCACGGCGTGGCAACCCGCACCGCCCTCAGGGCACGCCGGGCGCGCGACCGCCGGCGCCGGCACGAAGTCGCCTCGGCGCGCCCCGCGGCGTCGTCGTCGCGCACGGAGAGCTGCATCCAGAT
>CAXTPM010000421.1:2684-5084 GCA_964245865.1 uncultured Fimbriiglobus sp.
GAAGTCGATGACCTTGCCGCAGTGGTTGATGCCGCCGTCCGCGCGCTCCCCGCGAAGCTGCGCGACGCGGTGGTGCTCTGCGACCTCGAAGGGGTGAGTCGGCGCGACGCGGCCGCGAAACTCGGCGTTCCCGAGGGGACGCTCTCCAGCCGCCTGACTTCCGCCCACGCCAAGCTCGCCAGGCGACTGGCCCGAGCGGTCGCCGTGGTCCTGGCCGCGCTCGCGCCGTCGGAGGCGGGGGCGCTCGCGGTGGTGGTGCCGAAGTCCGGGGCGCTCCCGGCCGGCGTTTCGGTCCTCGTGACGGAGGTGTTGCGCGCGATGTTCTACACGAAGGTGAAGCTGGCCGTGGCCGGCGGGCTGGTGCTGGCCGGGGCGGGGGCGAGTGGGGTGGCGGTGACGCGCACTGCGCTCGCCCAGCGGCCGGGGGCGGGCGCGGCACCGAAGGCCGAGGAGCCGACGCCGAAGAAGCCTTTTTGGTTCGGCGCAGCGCCCGAGGGGTTTAAGGAGTTGGGCCAGACTAGCGCCGTGCCCGTTCAAGTCGGCGGGTGGTACTCGATGGGCATTGGCAGGCAAGATACATTCGCACCTCTAACTGCGATGGACTGCTTTAAGGTCGAGGCAATTCGTGGACAATGGGTGTTCGTCCAACTTTGGGTCGTGGATACCTCTCGGCCTGGTCAGAAGATGTGGTTCAACCTCGCTCTGGCGAAAACCATTATTCCGGTCGATGACCCCGGCAAGGAAAAACTCGCGCCGCCGGCTGAGCCGAAGAAGCCGTAGAACAGGCGAGAGTCCCTCAGCCCCGTCGGGGAGACCTTACCCCCCGGCCCCCTCTCCCTTTGTGCGGGAGAGGGGGTGAGCCTGACTCGTCGCGTCAACCAGTGGCGTGCCTAGGCTAGCAGCCGAAGCCATCTCGCCCAGTACGCTTCTCCCCCTCTCCTTTTGGGAGAGGGGGCCGGGGGGTGAGGTCGCTTCGCCGGCCAAGCCACCCGCCGCCTAAAATCGACCGACTCCCCGCCCCCCGTCCGGGCAGTATCCAGCATGCCCCCCGCTCACCGCCCACACCCCGACGCCGGCGACGCCCCTGCCCGCCGCTCTTGCGCTTCGTCCGCCGGCTCGCCCCGTCGCCGAATCTGGCCGGTGAACCCGACGGCGAGTTGTGCGCCCGCTATTCCGTGGCCCGCGACGAGGCCGCGTTCGCCGAGCTGGTGCGGCGGCACGGCGGCATGGTGTACGGCGTCTGCCGGCGGACGCTCTCAAGCGAGGCCGACACCGAGGACGCCGCGCAGGCGGTGTTCCTCTTGCTCGCACTGCGGGCGAATCGCTTCGCCGGCCAGCCGACCGTCGGCGACTGGCTGCACGGCGTGGCGACCCGCACCGCCCTGAATGCGCGATCGAAGCGGGCGCGCCGGTACGCCGTCGAGGCGGCAGCCGCCCGGCCGGACGCGGTGTGCCCGCCGGAGGCCGACGACGCAGCCGACGCCGTGGACCGGGCCGTCCGCGCCCTGCCCGCCCGCCTTCGGCAAGCGGTGGTGCTGTGCGAACTCGAAGGCCACCCGCGCGCCGAAGCCGCTGCGCGCCTCGGCATCAAGCCGGGCACCCTCGCCAGCCGACTCGCCGCCGCGCGGGTCAAACTGCGGCGCCGCCTCGGCCCCCTCGCCCCGGCCATCTTGCTCGCGGCGTCCGCGTCGCAACTGCCCGCGCGAGCCAGCGTCCACTTCAGCCAAGCCGCACTCGGGACGGTCCCGGCGGCGGTGTCGGTCCTCGCAACGGAGGTGCTTCGCGTGATGACGATTGCCAAACTGAAGACGATCCTGGCCACCGGACTAGTCGCCACGGGGCTGGCGGCGAGCGGGGTGGCGGTGAGCCGCAGCGTCTCGGCGGACGAAACGCCGACTCAGCAGAAAACCGTGCCGGAAAAACCGCCCGGTAAGGCGGGCGAGAAGCCGGCGCAGAAGCCCGAGGAGCCAAAAGAGGCGCCGCCCGCCAAGCCCGACAAGAAGCCGGCGGAACCCGCTGTCGTCTACGAAATGTCGTCTAAGTCGAACAGCTTCGACGGGGCGACCTCCGAGTCGAAGACCGTCACCAAGCACACCCGGACCTCGTTCGTCAACGCCCAGCGGAGCGACCTGTTCGGCCGGTGGAAAGTCACCAGCGCGACGCTCGACGGTAAGCCGCTCGACTTGATGGCGGAGAACGTGCCGGTCGAGTTCGCGTTCGGCCGAGTTCGGTACGATGTCTACAACCAGTTCGAGAGTCAAACGCTAACGGTGTCGGTGCGGGAGCGGACCTTCGCGCGGGGTATGGTCACCAAAACCGAGACGTTCAGTACCGCGATCAACCCGTACCGCACTCCGATGGAGTTGACGCTAATCACCAGCGAACCAGGTAGTGCCAAAC
>CAXTPM010000422.1:0-895 GCA_964245865.1 uncultured Fimbriiglobus sp.
GCCGGGCGAGGTCTACGTCGTCGGCGGGGCGACCGGCGCGACGTACCGCGCCGCGTCTCAGGGGCCGAACGGCTGGGTGAACGCCAACCTGCGCACCCCGTTCTCGAAGCTGATCCGCCGCGCGGGCCTCGATCAGTGGCCGCGCGTGTTCCACAACCTGCGGGCGAGTTGCGAGACGGACCTGCTCGCCGAGTTCCCGATTGCGAGCGTCACGTCGTGGCTCGGTCACTCGGCGACGGTGGCCCTGAAGCACTACGCCCAGGTGAGGGGCGAGGACTTCCAGCGGGCCGCGTTCGGGGCCTCGCAGGGCGGTGCAGAAAGCGGTGCAGTGGACGGCGATGTGGTGCAGTTCGCGGTGCAGTCGGGAGCGGACCCGGAAAGACAGAAGCGGACTGGCATTCCCGAAGTGCCCTATTTTGTAGGGTCTAGGGGGTGCCAGTCCGCCGATGTCCGTTCGAGTCCGAACGATCCGATGACCCTGCGGGGATTCGAACCCCGGTCCCTACCTTGAAAGGGTAGTGTCCTAGGCCTCTAGACGACAGGGCCATGTCTTGCTGAGCAACAGCTAGGACACCGTATTTTGTAGCCGGTTCGCGCGCGGCGTCAACCCGAGTCGCGCGGGTGGGCGACCGGATTGTGTGCGAAAGGTGAACCCCGCCGCGCCGGTACTCCGTCTGAGTGTCCGATCCGGCGGCTCGTCGCTATGACAGTCACCAGCGACTGCCGCGAAGTGTGTGCGAACTAGGGGGATGCGTCATGGCCAGCCAAAACGTGCTCGAACTCACGACCGACAACTTCGACGCCGAAGTCAAGAGTGGTACCCTCGTGGTCGCCGACTTCTGGGCGCCGTGGTGCGGGCCGTGCCGCATGCTCGGGCCGGTCATCGACCGCGCCG
>CAXTPM010000422.1:905-5080 GCA_964245865.1 uncultured Fimbriiglobus sp.
CCAGTTCGCGGGCCAGGTTAAAATTGGCAAGATCAACATCGACGAGAACGGCGACCTCGCCAGCCGCTACGACGTGAACACCATCCCCCGCGTGATGATGTTCAAGGGCGGCGAGCAGCCGGTGTTCGTGCATGTGGGTGTGATGAGCGACGCCGAACTCGCCAAGCAGATTCAGAAGCACATGTAGGCGTCGTGGATCGTTAAAGCGGATGACATTGTGAGCCGGCCTGGGTGTCCTGGGCCGGCTTGATTCGTTCCGGCGGGGTTGAAGTCGGCGGCGCGCGTGGGCCGATAAGTGGTAGGGATTCTACCGCTTGACCGGCCGAGGGCTGCGCCGTGACCACTCCCCCCCCGCACTCGGGCGACGCCGAACCCGCTTTCGGCCACTTCACTGCCGCCGACGGGGCGCGGCACCCGCTGGGCGTCGCCACCCTCGTCGGCAGCGGCCCGGAGTGCGACTGGGGCTGGGCGGGGTTATCGGAACTCCACTGCGTACTGAGTGCTACGCCCGACGGCGTCATCCTGCGCAGTTGGCACCCGACGGACACGCTGGTGAACGGCAAACCCACGGCCGCGCGGCGGCTGAACCACGGCGACGTACTCGAACTCGCGGGGGTCAGCCTCACGCTGGACGCGCCCGCGCTCGAAGTGGTCGATCTCGCCGTGGCGGACTCGGACGAGGTGCAACTGACCACCCTCGTCGGCTGGCTCGCCGCCCGGCAGGCGCAGTGGCAGGCGCTCCAACTCGACGTGGCCACCGCACGCGAGGAGCTGCGCCGCGAGCGCCTGCCGGGGGTGGACCGGGCGCGCCGCCGGCAGTTGAAGCGCCTCACCGCCGAGGCCGAGTCCGAGCGCGCGAAGGCCAAGACCCTCGCCCGGCGCTACCTCAAGCGGCTGCGGGCCAAGGCGGCGACCGAGCGCGTGGCTGGGCAGGCCGAGCGCTCGAAGCTGCTCGCGCGCTGCGCCGAATCCGCCGACCGGCTCGCCGAGCGCGAGGCGCACCTGAGCGAGCGCGAGGCCCGCTTGAGTGACGGCGAGTCGCGGTTGCGCGCCGCCTGGGCCGACTTCGCCGCGCCGCCGGTGGGCCTCGAGCCCGCCTACCCGGACGTGCCGCTGACGATGACCTCGCGCGACCGCCGGCCGGAAGTGCTGTCCGCCGAAGTCGAATCACTCGAGCGCCGCGCCGAACTCGCGGCCGCGCGTCTGGCCGAACTCGAAACCCGCCGGGTGCACCTCGCCGACCTGGCCGTCCAGTCGCGCGCCGACGACAGTTGGGTCCACGGCGTGCAACTGGTCGTGAACCCCCAGGAAGTCGCGCTGCAACTGGCCACCACCGAGCGATCCTTGCGCCGCGAGTCGGCCGACCTGGAGGCCGTCCGCGCCGAACTGACCCGCCGCGCCCGGCAAGTCCACGACGAGCGCACGGTCGTGGCCGAGCAACTGGCCGAAGTCGCGGTGGCCCGGCACTCGTGGCACGTCGCCGAACTCGCCACAGTGGACGAACTCGAATCGATCGCCCGGCAAGTTCACGCCCGCGAACTCGAACTGATGGAGTTCGCCGAGCGGCTGGAGCGCGTCGAACTCGACCGCCACGCCAAGGCGCAAGACCTGTGGCGCCTGCGCCTCAAACTCGAAGCCTGGCAGGGGACTTTGAGTGCGCGCGAGGCGGGCATCGCGGCCGAGGAGGCCCGCCGCCAAGCCGCGCACGAGGCGCGGGCCGCGCACCTGAGCCAGTGGGAGTCGTCGCTTGCGGGGCTGTGCCAGAAGTGGTCGGCGGCGCGTAAGCAGGAAGTGTGGCACCTGCGCGACGAACTCGAAACCCTGGGCCGGGCGAAGGCGCAGCACCGCCTGGCACTCTCGGACTGCGACGAGCTGCGCAGCAAACTCATGGGCGAACTCGAGGCGTGCGCGTCGGCGAGTCTCGCGGCGGCGGAGGTGTCGCAGAAGCTCGCCGACCTCCCCGGCGGGCGCCGCGCGGCCCGGCAGCAACGCCTCGCCGAGCTGCGCTACAGGCGGCAATTTGCGGCCATGCGGCGGGAGGTGGACGCCCGGCGCGCGAAACTCGCCGAGGAGACGGCCGCGTCGGACGCCCGCCTGGCCGCGTCGCAAGCGGCCCTGGTGGCGAGCCACGAGGCCCACGGCCGCGCCGCGGAAGAAGCCCGGCAACTGGCCTCCGAGCGCCTGAGCCGCGAGCAGGAGCACGCCCGCCGGCAGAGCGAACTCGCCGCCGAGTCGGCCCAGTTCGCCCACGCCGGCGAGGAGTTGGCGGCATTACGGGGCGAGGTCGAGCGCCTCGCCGGGCTACTGCACGCCGGGGGGCAGGCCGACGCAAAAGAACTCGCGGCGATGCCCAGGTTGCGGCTGGCGGCGTAGGGCGGTCATCGCCTTCCGAGCGTGGGGCGTCAGCCCCCCGCTCGGAAATCCTAGCCCCCGCACTGCGAGCGCGCCTACCAATCGTGTCGCCCCCACCCCTCCAGGGACGACCACCTATGCATCGCCTACTGTCCGCCCTTGCCCTACTCGCCCTCGTCGCCGCCCCGGTGGCCGCGCAAGCGCCCAGAAGCCTGACCGAGAAGCTCGACGACCTCGGGCGCGGCGACAAGCCGTTCGCCCTGCGTGTGACGTTCTCGATCCAGCCCGACAAAATCGAGGAGTTCCTCGCCCTCGCGCGCGAGGCGGCGCTGTTCACCAACGGCAAGGACGGCTGCACCAGCTACCGCTTCTACCAGAGCCTCACCACGCCGACGGACTTCCTGTTGTTCGAGGAGTGGCCCGACTCGAAGACGCTCAAAACACACATGGACGCGCCGCACACCAAAGCCCTGCTCGGGTCGGGGTCGAAGCTCTCCGCGAAACCGATCGCGCTGAAGATGTACCGCAGTGCCACCGAGCGCGACCCCGCCGGCAGCCCGGCCGCGCCGGGCACCCAGGCCGGGGCCGACGCGAACGCGAAGCTGGTGCCCAAGATCGCTGAGGAACTGAAGGCCAAGGACCGCGCGGCCAAGCCGTTCGCGCTGGTGGTCGATCTCAAGACGAGTCCCGGCCAGGTGCCGGCGATGAAGGACGCGGCGACCAAAGTCACGCCGCCGACGCTCGCCGAACCGGGCTGCGTGCGCTTCGGCTTCTTCCAGGACTTAGAGGCGCCCGAGTCGTTCATCTCGTTCGAGACGTGGAAGGACGCGGCCGCGCTCGAGGCCCACGCCGGCACGCCGCAGTTCAAGGCGCTCGTCGAGGCGCTCGCCAAGGTCGAGTCCGGCGAGCGGGTCGTGGCGGTGTACGTGCCGCTGGCGTACTAGCCCCGTGCCAACGGTGCTGGTGGTCCAGCACGACGCGGCCGACTCGCTCGGCCCGCTGGCCGGGCTGTTCGCCGACCTCGGCGTCGGTGTGCGGATAGTCGCTGGGCACCTCGGCGACCCCGTGCCGCCCACTCTCGGCGCGGCCGACGCCCTGCTGATCCTCGGCGGCGCGGCGTCGGCGTGCGGCCCGGCCGGGCGCGGGCGCTTCGCCGCCGAGATTCGCCTGATCGAAGCCGCCCTCGCCGCCGAAGCCCCGGTGCTCGGCCTGTGCCTCGGCGCCCAACTGCTGGCCCTCGGGCTGGGTGGCGAGGTCCGGCCGATGCCGCGCGCCGAGATCGGCTGGCACCCCGTCGCGCTCAGCACTGCGGCCGCGTCGGACGAACTCTGGCGCGGGATGCCGGCCGAGTTCGCCGCGTTCCACTGGCACTCCGACACGTTCGACCTGCCCGCCGGCGCCGAGTTGCTGGCGTCGTCGGCGCTGTGCGCGAACCAAGCGTTCCGCCGCGGGGTGAACGCCTACGGCATTCAGTTCCACCTCGAAGTCGATGCCGCCAAAGTCGAAGCGATGGCCCGCGACTGCCCCGGCGAACTGGCCGGCGCGGGGCTGAGTGTCGAGCGCGTCGTGGCCGAAGATGAGGGCCAGGCTAAATGCCAGTACCAGGGCGCGCGGCAGCCACACTAGCCCCGCTAGCACGATCATGCTGATGCCCAGCACCCAGATGACGAAGAAGGTAAGTACCGGGAAGGCCGGGTTGAAGGTCCAGCTAAAGTCGATCACGGTGATCTCCAGCAGCACCAGCCAGAGACCCCGCTTGACCAAGAACGCGGAGAGTTGCGCCTTGGTCTTTCGCCGCCCGGCCAGATAGGCCGACATGCCCG
>CAXTPM010000423.1:0-5077 GCA_964245865.1 uncultured Fimbriiglobus sp.
TCAGCCCCGCCCGGTCTAATTCCTTGAGCACCGCGTCCTCGGTGTGGACCACCCCGTGCCGCAGCGCCACCTCGACCACCTTGCGGATCGGCACCACCGCCTCCCGCTCGAACGCATGGGAGAGCGCATACGCAGCCGACTGCGCGGGCGTGGGCAGCGCCGACCGCTGGCCGGGCAGCTCCCGCAACTGGGCGTGCTCGTCGGCGGTGAGCCGCTTGAGCCAGGTTTTCCTGAGCGCCTCGTAGCCCATGCTGCCCTTGTGCTCGCGGGTCTTGCCCCCCAATTCCGACTTGCGCCGGGGGTCGGTGACGCCGCGCCTCTCCGCCTCCTTCTCGATCAGCGCCGTGCGGCGGCTGAACTTGGCGACCAGGGAGTCGGAGACGCCCTCCAGCTCGAAGAACTTGCCCTTGCGCCGGACGCCGTAGCCCGCCTCGGACAAGCCCCTGGCCAGCCGGGAGGAGAACAGGGCTTCGTAGTACGGCGCGTCGGCCTTCACACCGCCGAGTTCGAGCGCCGTCCAGCGGTTGGCGGCGTGGCAGGGGTTGAAGACGAAGGCGTGGGCGTGGAGCTGCGGGTCGGGCAGGCCGCCCACCGGCCGTGCCGAGCGGTGGACGAAGGTGGCGTGGACGAGTTCGGCGGGCAGTTCCCTGGTCGTGCCGCCGCGCTGGTCCCGCGTCACGGCGTCGCGCTCGATGTCCTTAAGCGTCTCCTTGACGGCACTGTCGAACGCGGCCAGGATGAGGGGGTCTTGCGTGACTTCGAGCGCCAGGGTGACGCTCTTCGGCGGGTGGAAGGAAACGTCGTAGCCGGTGCGGGTGTGAACAGTCGCGGTCAGGAGCTTGCCCCCGTGCCGGCCGTAGCAGAGTTGGGCGAACACCTCGGGATCGACCTCGCCCGAGAGGCCCAGCCGGTCGGCCCCCTTGCCGCCCCAGCCGCCCGCGCGCTCCTGCCCCTCGGCCAGGTAGTCGTGGCCGTCGGCGAAGTAGTTGGCCACCCCGGCGGCGCCCGATTGCATGTAGATTCGTAGCATGCGGCATGATTCGGCGGGGGCGGCGGTACGTCAAGCAGGCATTAGGGTGTTCCGAGCAGACTTCTCGCTGCGTCCGCACTATTGGGGAAGTACACGCGCATGAAGACGCCTCCCCTCAAACAGGGTTCAGGAAGGCAAACTCCCCGTGCATTTCCCTGGCGACGGCGTTGTAAGCCCGCGCCGCCTCCACCTCCGACGCGAATAGGCCGAGGTGGTAGGGGGTGCGCCAGCAGTGAACCGTTGCCACCCACTTGCCCTGTTGCGTGTTCCACGAGACGCCCTTGTATCGGCTGGTGCCGTTCGCGTTGCCGGGGGCGTTGATCGAGTTCTCGCGGCGAGTACAGACGCGAAGATTGCGGGCGCGGTTGTCGCTAGGATTGCGGTTCTTGTGGTCAACGACTTTGCCAGTCGGATTCCCCATGATCTCGCGGTGGAGGTAGTTGGTGGCGGTGCCAGTGCTGTGACACATGACGCGCATGGTTTTCCGGTCACGGGTCGGGTGCGCGCGCCACTTGTGGGCCAGCATGAGGGGAATCGTGTCGATGTCGATGATGGTGCTTCGCCCGTTCGGCAGCAGCCAGCTCAGGGCGTTCGTGTAATCTTCGGTGTTGCGCGCCGGGGCGTCAATCGGTAGGGTGTCATCAGTCATGGCGATCCTCATCATCGTCGTGGTCAGGGTCGGCCCAGGTGCTTCAACACCCGCCGACCCGCCGACAGTGGCAGCTTTTCAGCGCTCGGTCAACGATTTGCCGCGATCCACCCGCTCCGCCCAGCCGATCTCCCGGAGCCGGCTGGCGTTCTCGAAGTGCCGCTCCCGCTTCTCCCCCAGCGCCTTCCGCTGCTCGGCGAGCGCCGCCCGCCACGGGTCCGCTCGCCAGCCCTCCACCGCGTCCACGGCGGCGAACACGACGGCCCCGGCGCGGTCGGCCACGCGGTCTTCCAGGGCGGAGAGGGTTGCGAGCATCAGCTAATTTCCTCGCCGGGCAGGGGCAGGGCGATTCCGTGCTCCTGGGCCAGGTGGGCGCGGGCCTCCTCCATGAACGTCTCCCACTGCCGGGTGCTGAAGTCGCTCGAATGCAGCCGCGCCACGGTCAGCTTGCCGCCCTTGCCCTTGAGCACCTTCTGGTAGCCCAGCGCCTCCATGACGTGCTCGTGGATGTCCCAGTTCGTCCAGGCGTCGCCGTAGGAGCGGAACACCGGAACGGCGTGCTCGTGCAGCACCGCGAACCAGTAGGCGTTTTGGGCTACGGAGCGGGGCTTGGTCCACTCCGACAGGGCGATGACGATTTTCTGGCCGTCGAACCGCTTGAGGGCGTCGCGCAGGCGGAGGGATGCGGGGGCGTCCAACCGGCCCCCGCACACCGCGCCCACCACCTTGAGGGTCGGGGCTTTCACCTCAGTACGCCACGTCGGAATAGGCTTCCAGTGGCGGGGCGTCGTCACCCAGCGCCGCGTCGCGCTTGTTCTGCGGCCCCAGGTCGTTCGCCCGCGCCACCGCCTGCTGGTACTCCGGCGACGCCATGATCTTTTCCTTCAGGAACTCGGGCAGGGCGTTGAACACGTCCGTGTCCACGGAGCCGCCGGTCATGTCGAAGATCACCGGCGGGTTCACCTGCTTCGGCGGCGTTTCGCTGCGCTTGAGGGGCGTGACGCCCTCCACCTTGGCGTAGACGTTGCCCTTCTCGCTCGTGCTGTGCGCCACGTTGACGTTGCCGGGGCGCCCCAGGAGCGTGCGGAGGTCGAACCCGTCGGCGATGTTCTCGCCGGTCCAGCCCTTGATGAGCTTGTGCAGCGCCGCCTTCTCGTTGGCGGAGAGCGTGTACTCCTTGGAGATCGACAGCGGGCGGCCGTCGTCCATCAGTTCTTCGCTCAACTCCCAGGTGAAGCGCACCTTGCGCTGGGTGTTGTCGTACATGTCGCTGTAGTGCGTGCCGAGGTCGATGATCTGGTACAGCACGCCGGTGTGTAAGCCTTCCGGGGCGACGACGCGCTCCTTCTGGGCGGCGGGGGGGATCAGCATGGGGGGTATTCCTTTCGGTGTTCGATGAGGGCGGCCTGGGCGGAGAAAGCCTCCTGGATGGCCGCGTGGATGTCGCGCGAGTGTTCGGTCGTCAGGCGGGCTAGGTCATGGGCGGTCTCCTCTTTCAGTTGGCGTAATTCGTCTTCGCTCTCGCACAGCCCGACGGCGGCCAGCACGGCGTCGAAGGCCCGGTTGCGGGCGGCGCGGCTGGCGAAGGGGCGGGGCGGGATTAGCACGAGATGGCGCGGTTTAGGATTGCGGACATCTGGCGCAGGATGCGCAGGTCACGGCGGCGCTGCTCCTCCCAGCGGGCCAGGCGGGCGTTCCACCGCTCGTTGAAGTGACCGCGGAGCAGGGCGCTTTCGGCGTCGGCCTGGGCAACCAGGGATTGCACGTCGGGGGTCACGGCTGCGTCCCCTTGTACTCCAGCATCGGCGGCATGGTGCCCCGGTCGTAGGCGAGCGCGATCTGCGGCCGCAGCCACTCCCCGGCGCTCTGGCCGTCGGGCAGGACGATGTGGGCCAGGAACTCGTCCTCGAACTCGGTAATGCCTGACGCCACTGCCTCCAACTTCGCCTTGATGGCCAGGGCGAGCGCCCGCCACTTCTGGCGGACGGCCTGGTCGTACTCGGACTGGGCCTGCTGGGGCGTGCGCTTGAGGTCGCGGCCAGGGGTGTGCCAGAACTCCCTGGCGGCCCGGTCGGGCATCGGCAGGACGAACCGCACCCGACGGCCGCCCGCCTCGAACGAGACGACGGCCCTTTGCTCCTGCCAGCCGTAGGCGAACGCCGTGGCCCCGTACCGGGTCAGCGTCGCCTCGATCTCGGCCCGCGACTTCTCCGACGGGACGGCGGTGCCCTCAGCGTACCGGCTCATATGCCGATCCACTGGAAGAACGCCAGCGCAGCGGCCCCCAGCAGCGCGTAGCAGACGCCCCCGAGGATGTCGCTGCGGCGCTCGCGCCTGCGGGATTGGATGTCGTGGTAGGGGGTCATGGGGTTACTCCGTGGGTTGGGTGACGCGGTAGGACTCCAGCGGTATCCAGCGCCCGTCCGGCAGGCGGATGCGGCAGCCGCCGAAGAAGCTGTAATCGCTGGCGAACCCGATGGCGTCCGTCTTGGCCCGGCACTCCCGGACGGCCAAGGGATGAGCCAGCGCCGTGAGTGCGGCGATTAGGACGGCTGTAAACAACATGCCTAAAGCCATGAAGGCAATAAACTCCTTGATCTCGCTCATGCGTTGTCCTTCTCGGTGCGGGCGATGTAGGCAGCGATTAGCTCGCGGGCGGTGGCGTAGGCCGCGAACACGACGCACAGCCAGTGGCCGGTCAGCACCCAGGCCAAGGCCCAGGCGTTGGCGAGGAGCGTGTAGACGACTGACCCGCTCATGCTGGAGCCTTCTCGGTGAGGTTGTAGCGCTGCGTCCGCGTGAGCAGCGCGGCCCGCAGGCACGAGTCGCTGGCCAAACCCAGCCCCCACTTGGCGGCCTCGCGGTTGTAGCCGGTGGCCAGGTCTTCGCAGGCGGCGTCAATATCGACCGTCGCGGGATTGGTGGGGAAGGGCCGCAGCAGGCCGACGGCGTGGAGGTTGTGGGCCGATACGGCGGCGAGGTGCTGGAGTGACATGATCGAATCCTTGCAGTTATTGACTTGTAATGTGGGACAAGGTATGACAGAAGGCGAAATACATGTCAAACATAAAATGTGAGTTCGTATGAGGAAAATGCAAGCCGCTGTATCGGTTGATAAAAACCGCCGCACCTTCTACCTGACGCCGGAGCTGGACGATTGGCTGTGCCGCCAAGCGGTAGCAGAGGACTGCTCGGTGAGCAAGCTGCTGACGCGCATGCTGCGGCGGGCCAGGGACGCCCAGGCCGTTAACGCTTCGTAAACGATTCCCTGCTACCATCCGCGCAACAACGGGGGGAACCCATGCTGCCCGCAATCGAATTGTTCAAGACGCGCTACATGAAAATGTTCGGCAAGGAGCCGACCATCAGCCGCGAGATGGCGGCGCTGTTCACGCTGA
>CAXTPM010000424.1:0-1074 GCA_964245865.1 uncultured Fimbriiglobus sp.
ACGTCACCGCGTACCGCCGCGTCCTGTCGCGCGCGGAGTGGTCCGGCCTCGAACTCGGGTGCGCCCTCGCCCGCCTGGTCGTCGCCCGGCTGCCGGCCGGCGCGCCGGTGCTGCTGGCGGGCGACGACACGGTGGACGGCCACCCCGGCCGCACCGTCTACGGCAAGGGCCGGCACCGCGACCCGGTCCGCTCCTCCCACGCCTTCACCGCCTGGCGGTACGGCCACAAGTGGGTCGTACTCGCCGTGCTGGTCGAGCTCCCGTTCGCCGACCGCCGCCGGGCGCTGCCGGTGCCGGTCGACCGCAGCGCTAGCACCGCCGCCGACGCGACCAGGTAGCGTGAGCCACGGCCAGAGAACCCCCAGGGCCGCCACCGCCAGTACGCCGCCGCACAGCACGAAACCCTGGGCGTGGAGGAACACTCCGCACAGAAGTGACGCGAGTCCGGCCGAGAGCAGGATCGCGAGCGGGTGGTACGCCAGGCGCCGGACCTTCGCGCTCCACTCGGGCGAGAAATCATGGTGGGCCAGGGCGCGGAGGCGGGTGCGGGCCGGTCGGCGAGTTAGCGTCACGGATGGCACCCAGGCTCGGGAAATCGGATCGGTTGGGATGGGTATAGCGATGTCATACCAAGTTGTCATCTACGGGCTGGTACGCCGATTCTCCCAGCGCGGTTCTCCCGGCCGGGGGATCGCCCCGACACGAGCGCCGCGTCGGTAACGCATCGGATCAGTCCTCCCCGTCCGCGCCGCCGACTGCGACGATCGCGCCGGGCGTCCCGCCGACATTAAGCGTGGCGACGATATCGAGATTCGTGAGCGACAGTACCGAAACCGTCCCGTCGCCGGGGTTGGTGAACACCGCGTAACGCCGGTCGGCGTCAAAGCTCATTTCATGGTGGCCCGCGTGCCCATCGGCGGCGCTCTTGCCGACCGCGAGGGACTTCACGAACTTGGCGTCCGCGCCTAACCGCCCGCCCAGACACACGTCGTAGGCTTCCACCTGCGTACCATCGTTCAGGCGGGCCAGGCAGCCCTGCAAACCGATGTCGCCGATATGGTGCTGGCCGCAGCT
>CAXTPM010000424.1:1084-3035 GCA_964245865.1 uncultured Fimbriiglobus sp.
TCGCGGTTCGGGTCGAGTTCGATGATATCCAGCCGGTCGGGCGCGTCGGACCCCTTGAGGCGGTCGCGGAACACGAGCGCGAGTGCCCGGCCCCCAGGCCCGGCGATCAGGACGGGGGCGACGGCGGCGGTCCCCGGCGCGGGCGGCGGCGGCACCGTCAGCGGCTTCGGCTCCGGCGCGGCGGCGTCCAGGAGCACCAGCGCGGGGGCGTCCGTGCCGATCACGAACGCCACGAACCGGCCGAGGTCGGCGAACGCCCCCGTGCGGCGCGGCTTGTCGCCCTCGGTTCCAAGGTCGATGTGCCGGACCTTCACCTCGCCCGACTCGAGCTTGAGTTCGGCGTCGGCCTCGACCCAATCGACGCCACCGGCCGGGGCGAAAAATACCTTGCCGGAGTTGGCAGTCGCGCCGTGAATCGCCCCGCTCAGCAGCCGGAACGAGTAGGCTGGCTTGTCGGGCGATGCGATGGGGGTGACATCGACGCGCCCCTTGTTGGGTCCGACTCCGTCAAGCCAAGTGGCGTAGCCGACCTTATCATCGACCACCGCGAGGGTAATGTGGCCCCCGCCACCTGTGAGGAAGCGCGGCGCGACCCGCTCGGCCCCCTTGCGGAAGTCGGCGGGGTCGAGCCGGGTGGCGCCGCCGAGCTTGTCGTTCGCCAGGTAGAAGCGCCCGCCGTAGACGTACAGGTGCGCGGGGTTACCCTGGGCCGAGTCGAGCCGCGCCTCGGGGACGGTCGGCTTCTTGGCATACCCCCAGCGGGCGTGGTCGCCGTGGTCATCAAGAACCACGCCGGTGCGAACTAGCACGCAGCCGCTCTGGAACGCGCCGCCGTCGTCGTCGCGCACGCCGAGCGTCACCAGCCCGCCGGATTCGCGCATCTGCACGAGTTTCTGCCGGGCGGGGTCAAGGGCCGGGAACCCCTTCACCGGCGCGAAAGGGCCGAGCGAGAACCCGCCCGACTCGCTCAAGTGTAGGTCGGCCCAGCGCAGCGTGGTTGCCTTCGCGTCCTGGATGAACAGCCGGGTCAGCGGCAGCGGGGCGGGGTCCGAGTCGGCCGCAGTCGCGCCGGCAAGGGTCATGGCAACGAGTGTGGCGGGCATCAGGCAGCAGGCTTTGAGATTCATCGCTTGGCTCCTTGTGAAACGCGAATGAGTTCGGTGCCGGTTCGCACGAAAAACGCCCCCTCGATCGCCGCCACCCCGTAGACCACATCGCCCACGGCCGAGTTGCGCGCGGCGTCGAGTTCGTCTTTGGACATCGCCTGCCCGCCGCCCGGCCCCTTGGCGCTCTTGCCTGCATCACCACTGGGCGACTTCGGCAGCGTGGCGGCTTGCTTCTTCGCTGCGGCCATGCGCGCTTCACCACCAACAACTCGATCAGTGTGAACGCGGGACGTTTGGGGTGCATCCGAACCTCGCTAGGAGTGGTAGTGGGCCGAATCACGTTGCAGATCGCCGTTAGTAGTCGCCGCCGATGATTTCGCCGCCCGCGCGGGTTGCGAGCGCTCGCCAAGTGGCAAGTTGAATGGAGTCGGTCAGGGCCGCGTTCACGCCGCCGGTGAAGGGGCTGCGCGGTCTGCCAGCCCTGGCCGTGGGCGGAGATGTCGGGGGTCGGGCTGTTGGGCGTCAGCGCGGCGGTGAAGCCGTTTGAGGTGGGCGCGGCCCAAATCCACGCCCCGCCCCGGTTGCCGACCCAACTGGTCGCCGACGCCTGGTCGGCGGGCGTGAGCGGCGGGTTCAGCCCGCCCGGCGCCACCCCGATCGGGGAGTGGGTCGGACTCACGTTGCCGTACTGCCGGCGCTTCTGGTCGGCCGAGAGCGACGCGAGCGGCCCGGTGACGGTGGTGCCCAGCCCTCGGAGGCACTCCGAGATCAGCACCGAGTTCGTGGTGCCGTCGGTGACTTCGGCGTTTCAATATAATTCCCAATTATCATAATTTCGAAACACT
>CAXTPM010000424.1:3045-5035 GCA_964245865.1 uncultured Fimbriiglobus sp.
ATACTGACTTCGGTCATCCGGGCGGCGAAGCCCTGTTCGACCTTCCCCAGGATGCCTCGCCGACTCACGTCGAAGGTCGATCGCCACTTCCGATTTGAACCGCCCGCGGGTTGCTGAAGCGCGGCGGGCGGCGTTCGCCCCGTAATCTCCCGCGGCCGCAATCGCGCCTTGATTTAGTACGACCGGTCGTGCTATACTATCCGCATGAAGAACAAGTCCCCGGCGACCCGCCAGCGCATCCTCCGCCACGGGCTGGCCCTGATGAGCCGGGGCGGGCTGGCCGGCGTCACCCTCGGCCACCTCGCCGACGACGTGGGGATGTCGAAGAGCGGGGTGTTCGCCCACTTCAAGTCCAAGGACGAGGTCCAGATCGGCCTGCTCGAGCACGCGGCCCTGGTCGCCGCGCCCGTCGTCGTCGGGCCGGCGATGCGGGAGCCGGAGGGGCTGCCCCGGCTGACCGCCCTGGTGCGGAACTGGCTCGGGTGGGCCAAGCGGGCCGGCCTACCCGGCGGCTGCCCGGTGGCCGCCGCCATGTTCGAACTCGATGACGTGGACGGCCCCGTGCGGGACAAGGTCGCGGCGATGGAGGCCGAGTGGCGCGGGCTGCTGGACGAACTCGTCCGCCGGGCGGTCGCCCTCGGCCACCTCCGCGCCGACCTCGACGTGACCCAGTTCGTGTGGGAACTGAGCGGCATCTACCTCGCCCACCACACGGCCCAGCGGTTCCTCCGCCAGCCGGACGCCGACGCGCGGGCCGCTGCGGCGTTCGAGAGCCTACTGGGCCGTTCCAAACCGGACCCGGTCGGGCCGCCGCAGGCGCGGCCCTGGGCATGATCCAGCGCGTCGGTGCGCCGGGCGTCCGGCCCGACGCGGATGGCGAGTTTCACCAATCAGGAGAGCGAAATGGACCGACGGAGTTTCGGAGGCGGGGTCGCGGCGGCCGCCGTGGGAATCACGGGCGGGGCGGGTCGCGCCGCCGCGGCGGACGCGAAGGTGCAGGCGTGCGAGGACAAGTTCCCGGCGATGCACAAGGGGCGGAAGCCCGAGATCGGCATGCTGGTGTACCCCGGCCTGACGCTGATGGACATGCTCGGCCCGCAGACGGCCCTGGCCTCGTCGTGCAACGTCCACCTCGTCTGGAAGAACGCCGGCCTGATCGAGTCCGACACGGGCGTCGTCCTCAAGCCCACGGGGGCGCTCGCCGACTGCCCGAAGGACCTCGACGCACTGTTCGTCGGCGGCGGGCCGGGCCAGACTGCGGTCATGCTCGACCCCGAGGTGCTGAGGTTCATGGCCGACCGGGGGGCGCGGGCGAAGTACGTCACGAGCGTCTGCTCGGGGTCGCTGGTGCTGGGCGCGGCGGGCCTGCTGCGGGGGTACAAGGCGACCTCGCACTGGGCCTGCCGGGACGCCCTCGCCCTGTTCGGCGCGACGCCGGTGGACGCGCGGGTGGTGACCGACCGCAACCGGGTGTCGGGCGGCGGGGTGACGGCCGGCCTGGACTTCGGGCTGGTGATCCTGGCGAAGCTGCTCGGCGAGGACATCGCCAAGATGAGCCAACTGGCGATGGAGTACGACCCGGCCCCGCCGTTCGACGCCGGCTCGCCGGGGAAGGCCGGCCCGGCGATCACCAAGCGGGTGCAGGACTGGGTCGGGCCGCTGGGCGACAAGATGGCGGCGACCTGCGTGGCGGCGTCCAAGGCGATGGGCGAGTACACCCCCGCCCCCAAGTGACGCCGTCCGACCGGAGCCGCAGCGTGGGCCCGCCCGCCGCCCTCGGATGAGGATCGTGGCGATCCTCATCCGAGTGGCGCGTGGGAGTCCGACGACCATTGCCACCCGCATCGGACCTTGTCCCGCACGCGTGGCGCCTGGCCGAAGTCGCCCGGCGCGGTTACAACTTCCCCGAGGCCGTCCGGCCGCACGGTCACGGACGCACGACGGGGAGGGGCATGTTGCGAAAGTCACTGCTGCTGGTGGCCGCGCTCGG
>CAXTPM010000425.1:0-5025 GCA_964245865.1 uncultured Fimbriiglobus sp.
AACTTCCCGCCGGCAGGTACTCGCAGCGGCACAATGTTTTGACGCGCCCGGCGTCCAGGCAGACCCGCCGCCAGGCGTTGATCGCGGCCCTCTCCAGCGCCGCGAGGTTTTCGTAGACGCGGTTCGACCAGAAGTGCTGCCGGAGGTACAGCCACGGCCGCTCGACGGGGTTCAGCTCCGGGGAAGTAGGGCGGGAGCGTGACGGGGGTGACGTTGGCGGGCACCCGCAGAGCCTTCGACGAGGGGTGGTACCCGGCCCCGTCCCACACCAGCACCAGATGCACCCCCTCGGCGAGCGACGCCGAGAGCTGGTCCAGGAGCGCCTGCACCGTACTCGTGTCGAGCGCCTCAGCCACCATCCCCTCGGCGCGCCCGGTCGCGGGCCACACGGCACTCAGCACGTGCGGGTTCGCGTAGGCGGTCTGCTTCGGCGCCGTCGGCCGCGACCCGCGCGGCGCCCACACGCGGGTCAGCGCCCTCTTTGCCCGAAGCGCGCCTCGTCGGCGAACCGGACCTCGACTTCCTCACCGGTTCCTCACCGGGCCTTTCGGCGGCGACGGCGGCGACGCGCTCGGGCAGACTTTTTTGAAGGACTCGCGCGCCGCCGGATCGGCGCCGGGCGCGCCGGGCGCGGCCCGAGCCTGGGCTTGTGCAGCAGGTCGTACACCGCCTGGAGGCACCGCCGGACCCCGAACTCCTCGGCGAGGACGCGATGCACGTCCGCGCCGCGCGGGCTGCACACGCCGTCCTCGTGCGTCGGCCCGGCCGGTCGGCCAGGGACTCGGCCCCGCCCGCGTTGTAGCGCGCCACCCACGTCTTGACCTGCCGGCCGGAGAGCAGCACCAGCGGCCCCACGGCCTCGGCGGCCCGGCCCAGCACCGCCAGCCGCACGGCCCGGAGGCGGCGGGCGACGCGGCCCGATGGTTCGGCGCGGGCGAGCGCGGCCGGCTCCTCGGGCGTGTGTCGGGGTTCGACGCGCATGGGAACCTCCGGGCCGGGGAGGTCACACTATCAGCACGCCAGCGAACGGGCAGACGTTAGACGAGATGGGTATGAGAGGTCAGCAGACCGGACATCGGGCCAGCCCGCTACAACCAGTCAGGAACCGCTCTTGCCGGCTTGGCCTGGAGAAAATCAGCCGCGAACACGTGGCTCATTCGCGGAGCCGGGCGGGGACTGCGGGATCGAGAGTTGGGGTGCGGGTCTTCATGCAAGTCTGGAAGTCAGAACCGCTTGAGCCGATTCCGACTTCTAACCGAGTAGTCCCAGGGAAAAAACGATTGCTTGTAGCCGGCCTGACCGGCCCGCTCGACTTGCGCACTACTTCGCGGGAGCCGACGAGCTGTTCCGGGATCAGTCAACCCCGTCAGTTCGAGTTCCCGGTCGCGCCTTGTTGGCGCTCCGGTCGGGCGGCGCGTCGAGGGCGGCAGTCGGCGTTGACGTAGCGTAGACTTGACCTATCGTACACGCACTGATAGATCGTCTCGGATTAGCTGTTTCCCCCGCCGCGCTGGTGGTAGCCGGAGTGCGGCCTGGCGGTCTCGGGGGTGGGGCGTGGGCGGCTCGGGGAACCCGGTTTCGCGTCGTTGCTCAAGTGAGTGGCCCGGCCGAGACTGAGCCGCTGGAGGTGCCGACGGTGGCTCTGTTGCGCGGGTCGGGTTCGGCGGCGGTACGGGCCGCGTTGGGCGTGGCCTGCGGCAGCGCGGACGCTCCGACCACCGAGCGCCTCCGATGACCGCCACCCCTTGCCCGACCGCCGCCGAACTGGCGGACTTCCACCGGGGGGAGTCGGACGCCGAGTTGATCGACTCGATCGGCCGGCACCTCGACCTCTGTGTGGCGTGCGCGGGCGTCCCGCCGCCGAGATCGCCCCTGGCGGCCCCCCTCGGGAGTCGCGGGCCGCGCTACGACGCCGAACCCGGCTGCCGGGGCGCCCGGCGGCGCGTCGCGGCCGGCGCGGCTTCGGCGCTCGAGGTCGGCCAACTCCTGGGGGACTTCCGGCTGGAGCGCGAGATCGGGCGCGGCGGCATGGGGGTGGTGTACGAGGCCGAGCAGCGGTCGCTCGGTCGCCGGGTCGCGCTCAAAGTTGTGCTGGCGCGGGGGGCGGCCGGCCCGGAAGTCCTGCGCCGCTTCGAGCGCGAGGCGCGGGCCGTCGGCCGGCTGCACCACGCCAACATCGTCCCGGTCTTCGGCGTCGGCGAGTGCGACGGCGCCCCGTTCTACACAATGCAGTTAATCCGGGGGGCCGGGCTGAACGAAGTCATCGAGGCACTCGCCCGCGGCGGCGCCCCCCCCGGCGACGCGCCCGCCGACCGGCTGGCCGAGGGGCTGACGCTGCCGCGCCGCGCGGCCCTGATCGCCCAGGCGGCCGACGGCGTCGGCCACGCCCACGGCCAGGGCGTGCTGCACCGCGACCTCAAGCCGTCGAACCTACTGCTGGACGCGCACGGGGTGGTGTGGGTCACCGACTTCGGGCTGGCCAAGACCGACGACGCGGCCGACCTGACGCAGACTGGTGATTTGCTCGGCACGCTGCGGTACATGGCCCCCGAAGCGTTCGACGGCGCGGCCGACGCGCGCTCCGATGTCTACGCGCTCGGCCTGACGCTGTACGAACTGCTCGCCCTGCGGCCGGCCTACGACGGCCGCGACCGCGCCCAGGTGGTGCGCGCCGCCGTCGCCGCCGACCCCGCCCCCCTCGGCCGGCTCGTCCCCGGCCTGCCGCCCGACCTCGGCACCATCGTGGCCAAGGCAATCCAGCGCGACCCGGCGCGGCGCTACCCGAGTGCCGGGGAACTGGCCGACGACCTGCGGCGGTTCCTGCGCGGCGAGCCGATCCTCGCCCGGCGGGCCGGGCCGCTGGAGCGCGCGGCGCGGTGGGCGGGTCGCAACCGCGGCCTCGCGGCGACGGCGGGGGCGCTGGCCGTTACGCTGGTCTGCGCGACGCTCGGCTCGCTGGCGGTCGCCGGGCGCTTCCGGGAAATGGTAATCGGGCAAACGGCCCTGGCGACCAGCGAGGCCGACCAGCGGCGGTTGGCCGCCGGCGCCGAGCAGGAAGCGCGGGCGAACCTGTACGCGATGGAAATGGCGGCGGCGGCGCGCGTGGCCGAGCAGCCGACCGGCCTGCCGCACCTGCGCGAGCTGGTCGCCCACTGGGCCGCGCCCGCCGCCGGGCGCGCCGACCCGCGCGGCTGGGAGTGGCGCGTCTTCCGCGCCGCCTCGCGCCCGGAGCGCTTCGCCCGAACCGACCGCGAGTACAACGCCGTCGCCTGGAGTCCCGACGGCGCCCGACTGGCGGTCGCGGCAAACCGAGGCGTGGAACTCCTCGACGCCGCCGACGGCCGGACGCTGGTGCGCTTCGGAGCGGAGTTCGTCCAGACCTACACCCTGCGCTACTCGGCCGACGGCAAACGGCTCGCGGTCGGGGGGGAGGGCGGCGCGGCGCTCCTGGACGCTGAGACGGGCGAGGTCGTGTTCCGCGCCCCCCACGGGGACGGCAGGACCGCCGCGAGCCTGAGTCCCGACGGCCGGCTGCTCGCCACCCACGCGCACGACCTGACCGTGCGCGTCCACGACACCCGGACGGGCGCGGCGGTGGCGCGGCTGGGCGGCGCGGTAGACGGCCCGCCGGGGGCGTTCGGCTTCAGCCCCGACGGCCGCCGCCTCGCCACAATTCACGCCGACCGCCGCCCCGGCGCCCCGGAGGTGCTGGTTCACCGGGGGGTGGTCGCGCTGTGGGACACGGCGAACTGGGAACGGGTCGGCACCGTCGAGCCGCCGCGCAACTGGGCCACGGCGGTCGAGTGGGCGGGGAACCAACGGCTGGTGCTGGCACTATTCAGCGGCGGGGCGAGCGTGTGCGACGCCGACACCGGCGCGGAGGTGATGCCGCTCGCGGCCGGGCCGGACCTCGCGGCGGGGCTGGACGTGTCGCCCGACGGCCGCTGGGCAACCGTCGGCGACTGGGGCCGGCTGGTCTGGGCGTGGGACTTATCGACCGGGCGGAAGGCGGCGCTCTGCCGGGGGCAGACGCGGCGGCTGTTCCGCGTAGCGGTCTCGCCCGACGGCTCGCGCGTCGCCGGGGTGGCGCACGAGCACGCCGAGAGCGCGCTGCGGGTCTGGGACGTGCCGGGTCCGGGGCCGATCCGCACCCTCGACCCGCCCGCCCCCGCCGCCCCCGCGCCGGGCGCCGGGCTGGCGTGGCACCCCGGCGGCCGCACGCTCGCCGCCCCCGCCGCCCCCGGCCTCTCGCGCCTCCACCCGACCGGCGAGGAGCGCCGGGGCGACCAGTTCACCTGGGACCGCTCCGGGCGCTTTGCCGTCGCCGAGTCCGGGGACGACGTTCTCGTTTACGACGCCGAACGCCCCGAGCCGATTCGCACACTCGCCCTGCCGGGGCAGTCGAAGTCGTTCGCGTGGCACCCGACCGACGGCCGGCTGGCGATCCGCGTCGGCTACCAACTCTGGCTGTTCGACCCCGCCAAGCCCGGCCCGCCGGAGTTAATATTCGGCGACCCGCACCCGCCGGGGCCGGCGCCGTACTTCCCCGGCGGCGGCCTCGCCTGGCACCCGCAGGGCGCCGCGCTCGCCTTCGCCAAACCGACCGAGGCCGGGTACGCGGTGTTCGTCCTCGGCCCCGCAGGGCGCGGGGTCCGCTCGTCGTTCGTCGCCGCGCCGCTGAACGTCTGGGATGTCAAGTGGTCCCCCGACGGCGCGCGCCTGGCGGTTGCCGGGGAGGAGCCGGCGATCGGCGTGTTCGACGCGGCGACGGGAAAGCGGCTGCAGTCGCTCGCCGGGCACACCTTCACCGCCCGCGCCCTGGCCTACTCGCCCGACGGGACGCGCCTGGCGTCGGCGGGCCTCGACGGCACCGTGCTGTTGTGGGACGCGGCGTCCGGGCGACTAATCCTGTCGTTCGAGCTGGGCGCGCCGGTGATTGGCGTCGCCTGGGACGCCGGGGGGGCCAAGCTGGCGGCGCTCACCGACCGGGGGGTAGTGAAAGTCTGGGACGCGGGGGCGTCAGAC
>CAXTPM010000426.1:0-5008 GCA_964245865.1 uncultured Fimbriiglobus sp.
GGGGTCGGACTGCTTGGCCTCGACCGTGGCGCGGTTGGCCTGCTGCTGGCGGATGATGTCCTTCAACTCCGCGAGCAGCTTCTCGAGCCGCGCCACTTCCTGCTTGCGCTGCGTGTCGGCGTCGTCGCTGAGCAGCAGTTGCAGAATCTCGCGCAGCGCCTGCGTCACCTGCTGGTCCTGGCTCCCCAGCACCTGAAGTTCGGCCGGCTGCACGCCTTTGCTCATCTGCTCGAGCATCTTCTGCAGTTGGTCCTCGACCCGCTCCTTCTTGGCGAGTTCAAGCGCGGCGAACAGCACGTCCGCCCGGTCGCGCTCCTCGGGCTTGTCGCTCGCCTTGAGCTTCTGCGCGAGCGTGAGTAATTCGCGCTGGAACTTCTGGAACAGCTCGCGCGAGCGCTTCTGCGCCGGCGTCAAGCCGTCGGCCGGCGCCGGACTGCCGGGGGGCGCGGCCGGGGGCTGGGCTGTGCCGACGAGCGCGGTCGCCGCGAGGGCGACCAGCGCGGCGAGGAGGGTGCGGGATCGAATCACTGGACCGTCACCTCGATGACAATGGCTCGGCCGGCCGAGGGCACGACCTTCACGGCGTACTTGCCGGGCTTGCTACCCGCCCGGACCTCGAACTCGAACTGGTCGGAGTCGTCCTTGATCTTCAACTCGCCCGGCACAACTAGCTCGCCGCCGGGCGCGGCTTCGAGCCGGAGTGTGAGTTCGCCTTTGTCGTACAGCTTCCAGTCCACCCGCGCGGCCACCGTCAGCCGCGCCCCCACTTTCAAGGTCTGCGGCGGCACCGGCAGCAGTTCGGGCGCGAACAGTCTCGCGCGACTGTCGTCCTGGAGGCGCTTGAGCGCGGCCGTCACCTCGCCCTGGTTGTCGATGATCCGCTTGAGGTCGTCGCGCAACTTGGCCACGCTCAGCGTCTCGCCCAGCCCCCGCCGGATCGCCTCCAGCCGCGCCAGCAGTGCCGCCACGCCGCCGCGAGCCTCGCCCGCCAGGGGCGGCGCCGGCACCGCCCGCTCGGTGAAGCCGTCGCGGTACTTCGCCAGCGCCGAGTCGGCGACTGCGAACTCGCCGGCGAGCACCGCCGCCAGGGGCGAGAGCACCGCCGACTCGTAGCGCCGCCCCACAGACGGATCGCAGCGGTTCAACTCGACCTCGTGCGCCAGCACCCCATACGCCCCCTGCACCGCCGTCACGAGGTCGCGCACCTTAGCGACATCTTGCACGATGTCCTCGGCCCGCACCCGCGCGCTCATGCGCAGGTCGGCACTCGTTACCCCAGTCAGACGCTCGGCCTGCTGCGACAGTTTGGCCTGGGCGTCGCTGAGTTTCTTGATCGCCTCGTCGAACCGCGCTGCCGCCGCTTCTTCGTCCTTGGTGACCTCGACTAGCAGGTCGGCCTCGGACACCACCGTAAACTTCAGGGGTTCGAGGTTCCGCCCGGCCTTCGGCCCGGTCAGGACGTTCGTGTCGGTCGCCACCAGGCTTGCCTCCAGCGCGTAGCGCGGCTGCGCCTCGCCCCGATCCGGCACACGCATCCGCGCGCCCAGCCGCTCGAGCGCCGCGTCGGCGTCCTGCAAGTCGAAGGCATCGGTGTCGAGGTTCAGCCGAATCTCGCGCACCAGCGGCTCGGGCGGCGCGGCGAGCGGTTTCGAGAGCAGCGCGGCCAGCCCGGCGGGCGTCTGGCGCCGGAGCGTTTCCGAGGCGCGCTCGAACGCCGGGAACGCGATCGTCGCGGTGCGCGCTGCGTCGCCGCTCGCCAGGCGCTTCACGAGCGCCGACGCGGCCAGCGGCCCGGCCACCGCGCCGACGCTGCCGTGAGGCGAGGCGCTCGACACCAGTCCCGCAACCACCTGCGCCTGAAGCGCCTGCACCGCCGCGGTTTCCAGGCGCGTGGCAGTGAACTGGTACTCGACGCGCGCCAGGCCGTGGTCATCGGACACCTGCGACTCTTTCACGAGCGGCGCCCGCGCCTGCGGCGTCACCAGGTAGCCACCGCCGAGTTTGCGCAAGCCCTCCACCGCCAACTCCACCGACGGCGGGCGGTCATCGGCGACCTGGATCAAGATGGTACGCCGCGCCGTCACCCCGTCCGCGTCGGCCACGACTAGCTCGAAGCCCGCCGCCGCGTCGAGCCGATCCGGCCCGGCGAAGTTCACGCGCACGCTGCTGCCGTCGATCGCCGCCGACGCCGGCACCCGGCCCGCCTTCGCCAGCACGGTCGCGGTGGCCACCGGCCGGTCGAGCACCGCCACCAGTTCGAGTTCGGTCCCGGCCGGCACCGTCGCCACCGAGCGCTCGCCGGTGAGGCTCACGTCCTGCTCGGGGAGGCGCTGGCGCAGCCCCGCGAACTCGGCGGCGGTCATCCCCACCGGCGCCGGGTGGAACAGGTACGCCGGCTGCCGCTCGACGCGGTAGAGCCGCCCGAAGCGCGGCGGCGGCACGAGCACCAACTGGCGCGGCGGCGTGCGAAAGTTCCCGGCCCGTGCGGCGTAGCTGACCGATTCCTTGAGGCCCGCGAGTTCGCCCTCGAACAGCCCCGGCGTGCCGGCACTCAGTGTCAGTTCCCCGCGCGTCCCTGTGCCGGCGTCACGCGGCCCGGCCTTCGGCAACTCGCCGTAGCGCAGCGACACCGGCCCAGGCGGCGGGAGCCGGCGCAGCGACTGCCAGTGGCCGAACTCGTTGGCGAGCCGGTCCAGCCCGGCGACCGCGGCGACTACGGCGGGGTGGTCGGGGCCGAGCCGCGCCGCCGCTTCGTCGAAGCTCGCGCCACTCAACTCCGACGAATCGACGCCGAGCGCCGGTAGGTCACTGACCAGCAGCGGGCGCCAGCCGAACGGCGCGGCGTGGTCGGCGACCACCCACTCGTGGGCGCGCACCGCCAACTCCGGCGGCTTGGCATCCTGGGCGATGCGCGTCTCGGCCGAGGCCGGCGCCGCCCACTCCAGGTGCGCCGAGCGCGGCCACGGCGTGTGCCGCAGCAGAATGTTGCGATCCGCCCAGTCGAGCGCCAGGCCGACCGCGGCGCGCCCGAACGACTCCCCCGCCCGCGCCGGCTCCCGCGCCGCCGCGAGGACGAACACCTCGCCGCCGAGCAGTAGCACCATCCCCAATAGCACCAGCGCCCGCCGCCGCAGCCGCCGCCGGTCGAACACCTGCAGGAGCGGCACCCCGGCAATCAAGTCGTCGGCCTCTGCGAGTGTGCGCGCCACCAGCGGCTTCGAGTAGCCGAAGTGGCCGGCGCGCGCGCCGTCCGCCAGTTCGACCGCCGTAATCAGCCGCTCGCCCAGCAAGTCCGGGAAGCGCCGCTCCAACAAGAGCGCGAGATCGACATCGCTCCAGGTGCGCGACCGGCGGTAGACGACCCAGTAGCCGACGACCCCGAGCGCCGCCCCTAGCACCAGCGCCAGCCCGGTGGCGCGTACC
The DNA here is from genome assembly GCA_964245865.1 of uncultured Fimbriiglobus sp. Taxonomy (GTDB): domain Bacteria; phylum Planctomycetota; class Planctomycetia; order Gemmatales; family Gemmataceae; genus Fimbriiglobus. The sequence goes on from CAXTPM010000426.1 coordinate 3,424, forward strand.
GCCCACGGCAGGTCTAGCACGCCGTCGATCCCCGCCACGCGGAACAGAAGCACGTCGAGCGCGAGGCCGAAGCCCGCGCCGCCGACCGCCACGAAGCCCGCCAGCAGCAGCCCGTCGAGGGCGACGTGGCGCGCGAGCATCCCGCGCAGGCGCGCCAGGGCGTCGCGCACGCCGGTGGCGGGGGCCGGGGGAGTCGGGGCGTCGAGTGTCGCGGGGTCGGCCATCGTCTCGCTCGTCGGGGGGTCCACGTCGAATGCTACGCCAGGCGGTGCAGCTTGCGCACCAGCCACTCGGTGCCCAACAACAACACAATCGCCGCGAGCAGCCAGCCGACCTCGACGCGCGAGCCGCCCCAGTCGTAGGCGACCAGGTGCAGCGTCCCAGCGGGCGTGGCGATCTCGGCCGGCTTGTCCCACAGGTCGCGCACCGGGCCGCGGCTGCTCTCGCGCTTCGACGCCGCCTCGAAGCACGCCGGGAGCGCGGCCAGCCGGGCGCGGTCGCCAAGCCGAAACGCGAGTTTGGCCCGCGCCGGGTCGCCGACGCTACCACGCAGCGTGGCCAGGTCGGCCGGGTTCTGCACGCGCGCCTTGATGTCTTCGACGGGACTCGCCAGCACTTCGAGCGCCGCGAAGTCCGGCCGCACGTCGTCGAGTTCGGGGTCGGTGCGCCGCACCAGAAAGTCCGCGTTCAGGGAGTCGCCGGCGCCGTCGGGGATATCGACCACCACGCGGTAGCGGAACTCCGGCCCGGCCGGGAAGCGCGACGGCTCGGCGGTCGTCTGCCCCGCGTAGTAGCCGTCGAACCCCGCCCCGCTTGTGCGCGGCGCGGTCTCGAACGGCCCCTGGACTTTGAACTTCTCGCCGGCGGCGGACAGTTGCTCGACGCGGAACTTCGGCGCCGACGCGGTCGCCGGGTACGGCTTACCGTTCGGCCCGAGCAGCTTGACCTGCACGCGCAAAGGCGACCCCGACGCGACTTCCTTGCTCACCAGCACCCGGCCGCGCGAGCTAAGGGCCGACTGCCGGCCCCCGGCGGCGTAGCGCGTGAGCTTGACCCAGAAGCGGTCGAAGTAGCCGGGGTCGTACTGCCGGAACAGCCAGGTTTCGCCCGCCCCCAAGAACACGCTGCGCCCCGCGCCGGCCTGCGTGGCCACCAGCCACGGCCGCGCCTCGGGTTCGCCGCGCTCGCCCTCGTCGGCGAACTCCAAAAGCGTGCTGCTGCCGGGCTTGGTCCCCTTCAGGGGGTAGTAGCTGTAGAAGCCGCGCTTGGGCGCGGACCCCTTGGCGGAGCCGAAGAACGACTCCCACCCCGACGCGGGGGGCGAGTCGGGCGCGTCGTCCAGGCGCAGAAGATCGTACTCCGCGCTCGGGCGGGCGGTCAGCCGGCGCGGGGTGCGCGGGAACGGCCGCGTCTTCACCAGAATGATGTCGTCGGGCACCACCGGCAACAGGTCCAAGAGCGGTTTGAGGCGCCCGTCGGCGTCGCCGCGCGCCAGTTGGAAGGTGTTGAGCGCCCCGGCGACGAACACCAGCCCCCCGCCGCCGTTCTCGACGAAGTCCTGCACCATCTGCAACTGCTCGGGCGA
>CAXTPM010000427.1:0-5001 GCA_964245865.1 uncultured Fimbriiglobus sp.
TGTCTGAGTCTTGCGGACTACGGATCACGGTCCACACGCCACAGTCCCGCTACTTCCGCCCCAATGCCGCGAGCGTCAGCGGGTCTCCGGGGTAGCGGGCGTCGGCCGCGTGCCAGAGCGCTTGTTTGAGGCGGACGCGCTCTTCGAGGATCGCCATCTTTTCCGGCGTGCCGGGCGCGGCCATCGTCGGCGTCGGGGCGGGGGCGCCGGCGCCCGAGATGTTCCCCTCGCCCCGGCGGGCGTATTTGCTGGTGCTGGGGTACTGGTCTTTCACGCCGGGGCTGTAGTAGCAGGTCCAGCAGAGGCCGCGGGGGCGGTTGACTTTGGTTTTGCGGCAGTGCTTGCAGATCGGAATCATCGCGGAACCCTGGCACGAGAATGGGGGTGATGGTCGAGATTAAGGGGTCGCAAACGGTTCGGGTCGGCGGACGTTACGCGGCGGTCGAGGGGAGGGCACTGGTGCGGGGCTTCGCGGCCGGCGCCCGGCGCAACTCGTGGTCGGCGAGGCACAGTTCGACTTCGGCGAGCAGCTCGCGGCGCATCTGGGCGCGCGGCGTGTCGTCGTACCAGTTCAGGAACCACCGGCACGCGGCCGGCTCGCCCAAGCGCTCGTCGGCCTCGAAGCAGGCCCGCGCGAAGAACTCCTCGACCTCGCCGACGGTCGATAAGCCCTCGCCCAGCCAGCCGCAAAGCCCGAGCGCGCACGCGGCCTCGACCGGCCAGTCCTGCACGCACATCAAGGGGGGCGGCGTGGTCGTCGCGCCCTGCACCAGGCGGTGGTCGTCGGCCTTCAGGACATCGCGGAGGGCCACCAGCCCCGCCGTGGAAAGCACGGGGCCGAAGCCGTCCCGCCAGACGATGCGCCAGCTATCCATGGGTCACTCCAACTGAGATTGACGGGGTCGGGTCGGGAGCGTTCGGGTCGTCAACTCCACACTGGTAGTATACGGGTGACCACTAATCGCGCCTACGCCGCGCGACGCGATTTCGGGCTGTTTTCCGGGATTATTTGCGGCGTTCCGTGAGCAAATCGAGTGGAAGTCAACATTGTTCAACGGCGTTTAGGCGCGATGATTGGTGAAGATCAACATGAGATGGGGAGTTCGATCCGCGATGCCTCGTGGCGCACGACCCCGCTCGCATTGTGAAGCTTCCGTGTATCCCCCGCCGCGCCCCTGGGCGAACCGCTCGCCCCGCGGTCCAATACTCGTCGTCACCCCAACGCACCGCCGGGACACGCCCCATGAGCCTGCCCACTTCGTCCGACCGCCGCCGCTTCCTCCAACTGAGTGGCGCCGGCCTCGCCGCCCTGCCGCTCTCCGCGAGCCTGGCGCGCGGGGTCGGCCCCGACGCCGCGCCGGACACCCTGTTTCTGACCTACCACGCCGACCCGTGCACCAGCATTACTGTCCAGTGGCTCGCGCCGGGCACCGACCCCGAGACCGTGCCGGTGCGCTTCCGCCGCCGGGGGCTGAACCTCGGCGGGCCGGGCTACAAGGGCGAGGTGGTCGCCACCCGCATCAAGTACCCGCTGGGCATCGAGGCCAAGGGGGGCGGGCAGATCGACCACCCGCCGGAACTCCAGGGCGTCTGCCGCTACCGCGCGGAGATCAACGGGCTGATTCCGGGGTCGGAGTACGAGTTCCAGATCGCAAGCGGCAAGTGGAACCGGTTCCGCACGATGCCCTTGAAGCAGACCGACAGCTTCAGCTTCATCACCGGCGGCGACTGCGCGACCAACGAGCACTGCGTGGCCAACAACCGCGTGGCCGCGCGGCAAGACCCGATGTTCGCGGTGGTGGGGGGGGACTTGGGCTACGACAACGGCCGCTCGGCCGCCACCAGCGTGAAGTTCATCCGCAACTACGCCACCACGATGATCGATTCCGAGGGCCGGCTGATCCCGATGATTGCGATTCTGGGCAACCACGAGGTCTCGGGCAGCTACAGCCAGCCGCGCGCGAACGCCCCGTTCTTTTGGGCGTTCTTCGACGGCCTGTACAAAGACGCGACCTACGCCACCCTCGACTTCGGCGACTACCTGAGCCTGGTTCTATTGGACACCCAACACGTCAGCCCGATCGCGGGGGCGCAGACCGAGTTCCTGCAAAAGTCCCTCGCCGCGCGGGTCGGGCGCGACCACTTGCTTGTGGTCAACCACGTCCCGGCCTACCCGTCGTACCGCGAGGCGGGGATGGACGACCCCGACGAGGGGGGCACCGGCGCGGGCAACCGCAAGCACTGGGTGCCCCTCTTTGAGCGCTACCAGGTCGATGCGGTCTTGGAGCACCACGACCACACGTTTAAGCGCACGCACTTCCTCAAAGACGGCTCGCCGCACCCCGGCGGGATTCTGTACCTCGGCGACGGCTCGTGGGGCCAACTGCGCCCGGCGAAGACCCCCGAGGAGCGGCCGTACCTCGCGGTGAGCCGCAGCGACTACCACCTGACGCTGCACCGCCTCGAGGGCAAGGAGCGCTACCACCTGGCGCTGGGGGAGACCGGCAAGGTGCTCGACCTGGTGCGCGGCATCAAGCGCACGAAGCGGGGCTAAGCAGGGAGTGGGGGCGACGAAACCCCGCCGTCCGCGCCGTCGCGGAATCTCCACTGGCTTGCGAGATTCCACGACGGCGCGGACGGCGGGGTTTCGGGGCCGATTGCGCTTGGTACGCCCCAACCCTGATCGTTCCTCTATAACACCCGAACCCCAGCCGACCGAAGCGAGGCCCGCCCCATGCTCTTCCGCGACCCGATCCCCACGCCGGCTGCGCGCCGGGGGCGCGCGGCGGTGGTGGCGGGGCTGGTCGGGTGGGCGCTGCTGCTCGGCGGTACGGGGCTGTACCTCGCAAGCCTGACCCAAGACGACGCAAACCTGCGCGCCACGCTGCGCATCGTCGGCGGCTGGGTCGTCGGCTCGTCGATTCTGGGGTTCGTGGTCGGCGTGCTGTTCGCGGCCGCGGGACTCGTGCAGCAAATGACCGGCGCCCCCGACCCCGGCCTGCCGGTGGTCTACTCGGGGTTGGCACTGAACGCGCTACCGATGGTGCTCGTCGCCGGGCTGGCCGCCTACGACAAGGTCAAGCCGGCCCCGAAGCCCGCCGCACCGCCCTCGGCCCGGCCGTGACTGTCCCACACCCGTATCCGGACTGGACCGCCCCAAATGCTCGAAAAACTCCTCGGCCTCTTCGGCATGGGCGGCTCGCCCGTCACCCGCCTGGTGATGGGCTACCTCCTCGGCGGCGGCAAGGGCGCCGCGCTCGCCGCCGCGCTCCCGGCACTTCTGGAGCGCTTCAAGAGCGCCGGCCTGGGCCACCTCGTCGAGTCGTGGGTCGGCTCAGGCGCCAACGCCGCCGCGACCCCCGAGCAAATCAAACAGGGTCTCGGCTCGGAGAAGCTGAGTGAACTCGCCAAGCAGGCCGGCATCCCCGTCGATCAACTCGCCGAGAAGCTGGCCAAGTACCTGCCGCAGATCATCGACAAGCTCACCCCCGGCGGCAAGATGCCGAGCTAGGCTCTGCCGTCCAATCCGCCCGTGCCCTGGCGTGCCCGATGCGTCCGACTTGGATTGTGGTCGCCCTAGTCGTCGCGGGGTGCGGCCGGGGGACGCCGGAGGCACCGCTGGCGCCGGTCGCCCCGGCCACCGCGCCCGCAGTGGCCCCACCCCCCGCGGCGCCGAGTGCCCCGCCGAAGCCACCCGAGCCGCCGCCGACGGACATCCTGCCCCTGAAGACCATCAACACCGGCATCGAGGCCTCCGCCGTCGTCCTTTCGCCGGACGGGGGGCGGTTCTCGACCGCCGGCAACGACCGCCTGGCGCGGGGCGGCAGTAGTCGGCGGGGCGTGACTTACGTGTACGACATCGCCAGCGGCGAGCCGGTCGGGTCGCCGTTCCCGGAGCCGGTCAAGCCCGCGCTCTCAGACCGAGGGCTGACGGCGGCGTACTTCCGGCCCGGCTGGTTCATCGACTGCTCCCTCGTCCTACGCGAAGTGGTGTCGGGGCGGGAGACGGTCGTCGAGCCGCCCCCGCTCGGTGCGGCCCCCAGGGGCAAACTGGCGTTCGTGGCAATTACCCCCGACGCGAAGCGGGTCGTGGTCGCGCGGTGGGATCAGTTGGAGTTCCTGGACTGCCCGTCGGGCAAGCCGTACCGCCCCGCCGCCCGCCCGGCCTCGCCGGTCGCCCGGATGTCGGCCACCTACCTCGGCGGCAGCCGCGTCCTGACGCTCCACGAGTCCGGGCGCGCCTGCGCCTGGGACACGGCGCGGGGCGAGGTGGTTGGCGAGTTCGATCTCGGCCGGAAGGTCGAACTCGCCGAGCCGGTCGAAGTTGCCGAGGACGGCCGGGCGATGGTCCTGGCGGGGTCCGGCGGGGGGGAAACATTCTGGGACTTGCGGGTCGCCAAGCCGGTCCCGTGGCCCAGCCCCTCGCCTTACCTCGGGCGCCTCCCTGTGCCCGGCGGGCGCGTCGCATTCAAGAAAGACGACTACGACGCCAAGCCGAGAAGTTTCGTGACCGTCGCCAACCTCGGGACCGGCACGCCGCGCCACCGCCTACTGCACCTCAACGGCTGGGGCGATCCAGGGTGGCGGGGTCTGGCTGCCTCGGGGGACGGTCGGCGGATCGTTGCCTCGATACCGGAGCAGACAACCGTTTGCGTTTGGGATTTGCCCGCCCGCTGACAGCCGCCCGTCGGATCGGTTCAATCGCCCCACTCCTCCGGCTTCTCCTCTTCCTCGACCGGGGCGGGCGCCGGCGCGGGCTTCGCCGGGCGGCTGACGTTCGGCTTCTTCGCCGGGCGGGTGCGGGGGCCGGCGCCGGGGCGGGCTTCGGCGCCGCCTGGGCTTCGAGGCGCGCGATCTTCTCGCGGCTGTCCTGGATCGTCTTCGACAGTTCCTTCACCGCGTCGTCGAGTGCCTTGAACTGCTTGTCGCGGTTCGCCTTGCGCTCGGTGTCCTGTGCCTGATTGGCGTCGAGCTGCTGCCGCACCTTCTGCGCCTCGGTAG
>CAXTPM010000428.1:0-4987 GCA_964245865.1 uncultured Fimbriiglobus sp.
GTGGGGGCGACCTCACCCCCCGGCCCCCTCTCCCAAGAGGAGAGGGGGGGGGCGCGCTCCACGGCTACAAGCAGTGGCTGGCTCCCGAAGAACAGTCGCCTAGTACGCTTCTCCCCCTCTCCTCCTGGGAGAGGGGGCCGGGGGGTGAGGTCGCTTCCTCCTGGGAGAGGGGGCCGGGGGGTGAGGTCGCTTCGGCTGTTCACAGCCCCCCAAAAATCGTCGTCCCGACCCGCACGTGCGTCGATCCCTCCTCGACCGCCACCTCGAAGTCGTTGCTCATCCCCATCGACAGCACCGGCAATGCTAGCCCCGTCGCGGCGCGCAACTCCCCGGCGAGGTCGCGCAGCTCGGCGAACGCGGGGCGGCACGCCTCGGCCTCCAGTTCGTAGCTCGCCATGCCCATGACGCCCACCACTTGCGTGTGCGTCAGCCCGGCGAGGACGGGGACGAGTTCCGCCCAGGCTTCGGGCGCGAAGCCGTGCTTCTGGTCCTCGCGGCTGACGTTAAACTGCAAGAGCACGCGCGGCGACAGGCTCCGCTTGCGCGCCTCGGACTCGATGGCGTCGAGTAGACCGAGGCGGTCCCCCGAGTGGATCAGCGCGCCGAGTGGCAGCGTGCGCGCGAGTTTGTTCGTCTGCAAATGCCCCACGAGGTGCCAGCGTGCGCCGGGGATCGCGGCGGCTTTGGCCCAGAGTTCCTGCGGGCGCCCCTCGCCGAACTCGGCTGCGCCGAGTTCGCGGGCGACGGCGGCGACCTCGGCGGTGACGGTCTTCGACACCGCCACGAGTGTGACTTCGCCCCGAGGGCGGCCGGCGCGATGACACGCGGCGGCGATGCGCCCCTCGACTTGGGCGAATCGGTCGGCGAGCGTGCGGCGGAGTTCGTCGGGGTTCATGCGGGCATCTTACCGCGCGCCCTCAGCCGGGGGGCCAGCCCATCGGCCGGCCCCCGAGCAAGTGCAGGTGCAAGTGCGGCACCGTCTGCCCGCCGTCGTCGCCGCAGTTCAGCACCAGCCGGTAGCCCGCAAGCTGGCGCTCGGCGGCGAGGCGCGCGGCGACGATGTGCAGGTGCCCCATCACGGCCGCGTCCTCGGGGGCGAGGTCGGCGTGGGTGCGGATCACCTTACGCGGAATGATTAGGATGTGGACCGGGGCTTGCGGCTGCCGATCTGTGAACGCAACGCACTGCTCGTCGGCGTGGACGATCTCGGCGGGGATGCTGCCGTCGAGGATGCGCAGGAAGACGTTGTCGGGGAGTAGGGGCATGGCTTCCTTCGGAAAAGTGTGAAGTGAGAAGAGTGAAAGTGACGACGCGGCTGCGGCCCGTCCTCACTTTCACACTTCACTCTTCTCACTTCACACTTTTCTTATCTCCCCGCCCGTCCCCCGACCAACCGGAGAAGTGCCATGCCCTGGGTGGTCGGGATCGACGAGGCCGGCTACGGCCCCAACCTCGGGCCGCTGGCGCAAGCGGCCGTGGCGGTGCGCCTGCCCGATGGCGACCCCGGCGGCTATGATTCGGTGGACCCCTGGGTGCGGCGGCACGCGGTCAAGGACGCCGCCCGACTATTAGTAGACGACTCGAAGCTGGTCCACACGGGCAAGTACGGGCCGCAGAAGCTCGAACACGCCGTCACCGCGCTGCTGGGCCTGACTGCGCCGACGCCCTTCGGCGACTGGCTCGCGGGGCTGGCGCCGTCGGCCGCGCACCACGCGGAGTTGGCACTCGAGGCGTGGTACAACCCCCACCTGCCGCTGCCGCAGTTCCCGGAGCCGAAGGCCGACTTGCGGCCCAGCTTGGCGACGGCCGGCATCGAGGTGGTGCCGGTGGGGCTGCGCCTGGTGCCGACGCCGGAGTTCAACCGGGTGCTCGCCGGGTCGGGCAGCAAGGCGACGATCCTGGCCATCGGGCTGACCGAGTTGATCCGACTCGCGGACACCAAACTCCCCGCCGGCGAGGAACTGCTGGTGGTCGCCGACCAACTCGGCGGGCGCGGCGCCTACGCGCACTTGCTCGAAGCGGCATTTCCGACGGCGACCATCGGCGAGGGCGCCGATGTCGGTGGCGGGGCGACCGAGTACCGCGTCAACGGGGCCGGGCGCCCGGCGGTGGTGCGCGTGCAGCCCGAGGCCGACGCGACGTACTTCGCCGTGGCACTCGCGTCGATTCTAGCCAAGTACGCGCGCGAGCAGTCGATGCGGCAGTTCAACGCCTACTGGCAGTCGCACGCCCCAGGGGTGAAGGCGACGGCCGGCTACCCGGTCGATGCGAAGCGGTTCTACGACGAGATCGTGCCGGCGATGGGGCGCTTGGGGCTGGAGGCGGACGCGGTGTGGCGGCGGCGGTGAGGGGCGGACTACAAGCCGCGCGGCATCTGCCGGGCGGAGTGGACTCCCGCCGCCACATCGATCTGGTCCCCCGACACGATCCGGTACGGGTGCTCGAAGAGTTCCCGCAGCGCTTCATCCCCGTACTCAGGGACGACTGGGCCGAGCCGCGGGAGCCGCTCCAACTCTTGACTGCGGTCGAACAGGCGGTCGATCATGCTCGCGGCGTACTGGGCCGAGTGGGTGGCGATGTGCGACTCGATCGCCCGTGGGTCGCCGAGGGCCGCGTCGGTCCAGTTGACCGTCACGAGCCGCCCCGCCCGAACTGTCGCCGGGCCTCACCCAGGGGGACGACGCGCCCTTCGCGAGAATCCTTTAGCCCCGCCTCTACCGCCTGGCGGAAGTAAATCTGGTACTGCAAGTCCTCCCACGTTGCCTCGTCGGGCAGCGTGTCAATGAGCCGGCGGACGTCGTCCTTGATTGTTGCGTTGGGCACCGCAGAGTCTCCGTTCGAGTTGGTTCTGTTGGCGAGAGTTTACCACGGGCAGGGGGAACTCGCAACAGTCGAGCCTCCCTCACCGCATCAGCCAGTCTACCATCACGCGCCAGCCCGGCGCGGCCGGCTCGGCGTCGGCCTCGCCGCCGGCGCGGAACTCGGCCGGGGCGTCCTCGCCGGGGCGGTAGCGCCGCACGACACCCGCGACCGGATCGACATCCCAGACCACCAAAGTGCCGGCCTCGAAATACTCGGCCCGCTTGCTGGCCATTTCGCGCTCGGGCTTGGCGCCGTAGTCGGTCTCGCTGCGGACCTTGATGGCGAGCGTCGGAGCGTCGGCGACGAAGCGCATGGCGTTGGCCGACGCGGGGCCGGTGTAGTAGGCGACATCCGGCGAGAACGACTCGCCCCGTGGACGCCACCGGCACGGCGAACCCGATGCCGTCGGTGTAGGCGAAGCCGCCCGCGTCGTCGGCGTAGTCAGCGAGACGGCGAAAGATGCGGCCGGCGACGACGTTGGGGCGGTGGCCAGTTGCCATCTTGGGGACGATCCTTCCGTTGATGAGTTCGGCGCCGCCGTCGTAGCGCATCAAGTCGTCGAGCGTGGCGCGGGGCGGGGCAGTCGGCGCGTTCATCGGGTGGCCTCCGGGGCGATGTGAGGGTCGAGTTTACCGCGCGGGGTGTCCCACCTACTAGCCCGGCGGCGGGAAGAGTTCGTTGAACAGCTCTAGATAGCTTGGCCCTGGCCGCGCCGGCTCCGGCGGGACGACGCGGTACAGTTCGACCCCGCCGCGCGGCCCCGACGACCACACCACCGCGTCCCACACCGTGAGCGAGTCGTAGGCGTCGAACTCGAACGACCCGCACGCCACCCCCCGGCGGCGCAGTCGGCCGAGGAGCGACGGCGGCGCGAACAGCGCGCGGGCCGAGTCGAGGAGGGCGCCGGCCATCGCCTCCGGCGGGGGGACCAACTCGTACAACGTGAAGTCGGTAACGTAAGTCACCACGCCCGCCCGCCAGGGGTGGTAGTGTAGCGACGTGGCCCGGTCGCGCACGGCCATCATGAGGACGAGTCCCCAGAAGTGGTTCGGCCCATCGATTGTGATTGCGGTGTGGTCCGGCGCGTCCTCGGCGGGGGGCAACCGGGACGAGCCGGCGAGTGCTTCGGCGCGGACTAGTCGCATCGCCCGCCCCCTCCGCTGCGTTCGCTTGGTGCCCTATGATACCGGTATGACGCCCGACCCCGCCAGCGCCGATCCGCCCGACCGCTTCCGCGACCTCGCCGAAGCCTCCGTCGCGCGGCACGGCGCCGAACTCTTAGCGTGGCTCCCCACCGGGGTGCGCGTGCGGACTGCGGCCGGCGCGGTCGAGGAACTGCGCCTCGGCCACCTGGCGCGGCAAGTCAAACAGGCGGCGGAAGCTGACTGGCCGCGGCTTGTCGATGACTACTTCGCCGCCGCGCTCACGGTGCCCGCCGAGCCGCCGGACCTGGAGGCGTTCCTGAGTCAACTGCGGCCCCGCGTCGGCCCGGACCTCGGGGGGCACGCCCAGGACGCGCCGCCGTGGCGCGAGGCGGTCCCCGGCACCGCGCTGTTCGAGTACCTCGTGATCGACTCGCCGCGCCACATGGCCTACCTGACCGCGCGCGAGGCCGCGGCCGGCGACATCCACGAGTGGTGGGCGCGAGCGGTGGCGAACCTGCGCGCCGCGACGCCGCCGGGGTGGCTCGAAGAGATTCACGCCGAGAGCGGCACGCGCGCGGCGAACCTCGCCGACGGCTACGACGCGGCGCGGGTGCTTCTCTTGCCCGCGCTCGACCCCTCGCCGAGTGGGCACTTCGTAGCGCTGCCGGCGCGCGACTGGCTGTTCGTGCTGCCGGCCACGCGCGCGGGGTTCACGCAACTGGCGCTGCTGAAGCAGGCCGCCGAGCGCAGCCACCGCGAGGACGCCTACCCGATCCGCCCGGAGGTGTTCTGGCTCGACGCCCACGGCGCCTTCGAGGTGATCGCGTTCGACGGCGACGCCCCCGCCGGGCCGGCGCGGTGGGCCGCACTTGCGCCGCCGGCGTGACGCGCCTCACACTCCTGCGGCCGGGGCCGTTCACCTGCCTCGTCGGCCCCGCGCGCCACGGCCGGCGGCACCAGGGCGTGCCCGGCGGCGGGCC
>CAXTPM010000429.1:0-2054 GCA_964245865.1 uncultured Fimbriiglobus sp.
CTTCGCCGCTCGAAGGCCAGCCTGCCTCGCCAGCGCCTTGATCTCTAGGACCGATTTCGGTCGCCCATCATCGACCGCGAGGCAGAGAAGCAGTTTGTCCGCTTTGCCGAGGGCCGTTTGGTGCAGCAACTCAGCGAGTGCTTCAGCCGTTACCAAGCAGCGCCTCGATCCGTGAATGCTCGGCTTGAGCTAAGGCGTATGTGTCCCTCGACACTTCGTTCAACTTCCCCGCCTTCATTAACCCCTCCAGGATTTTAGACAAGTTGCCAGTCATGTTCTGCTTGTAGTAGGAACGCGCCGACTTCATCTCATTGTTAAGTTCTTGCCTGCTAAACGTCTCCTGCTTGAGGCTGAAGACTAGGCGTGCGGCAGCCGCGAGAGCCAAGTCCGGGCCGGACTCACACCTCAACTTGGCAGCGATAGAGGTAGTGGTTCCGTGATTGGAAGAACCGCCCGCGTCTCTGGTCTGTATATCCTCATCGACCTCGGCGTCCGACTCGGCTTCTCTACTCCGGTGGTAGAGTTCGGATACCGCTGAGAGCAACTCGGGCAGGTCTGCACGAAGAAACTCTTCTGAGCCTTCGTACTCGATTTCGATTGCGCCCATCCGAATGCGAATTTTACTCACCTCGGACATTTCAACCCCCAGTTTGCCTTCCTCGCCGATCTCGGTCAGTCCGCGCGGTCGCGCGGACTGACCGAGATCGGGAGCACGGACCACACGACTTTTACCCCACTAAGTTAGCTTAGCGAGGCAAGTGCGTATAGTCAAGCGTAGGATAACGCAGTAACTGAACCCCGCGCCGCACCCGGCCCTCCCGCCGTCCCCGGCTCAATACACCGCGTCCGGGTCCGCCGCCCCGGCGGCGCCCTTGGCGGTGCCGCCGGCGTAGCGCGCGTGCCAGCCCTCCGCGGCGCGCATCGCGGCGAGGTCGGCCTCGGTGTAGCCGTACTTGGCGAACCAGGGGGTGCCCTGCCGGACGATCGAGTCGAGTTCCTTCACCCGGCCCGCGCACTCGGTCTCGGCGAAGTGCTTCTGCTTGTCCTGGGTGTCGAACGTGAAGAACTCGGTCCAGAACGCGCGCCCGCCGAGGATGCCGCTGCACCCGGCCTTCATCGCCATCTCGACCTGCTTTTTGTACTCGGGGTACTTCACGCCCGCGCTCAGCAGCACCCACGGCTTCGTGCAGGCGTCGTTGAGGCGATTAAGGTTGTCCATCTGCACGCTGTCGGACTCATAGCCGTAGGTGCCGGGGAACTCGGTCTTGTAGATGTCGCAGTAGCGGCTGAGGATTTTGGCGCTCTCGATGACGGTGCGCGGCTTGCGCTTCAGCACCGCGTCGGACTTGGCGTCGTCGCCGTTGTACGCGAAGTGCAGCGGCTCCAGCAGGAACAGAATGTCGTGCCCGATGCACTGCTCGTAGATTTTGCGCACGAAGTCGAAGTTGCGCTCGGCGCTGTCGAACTCGTCCGGCTCGAACTGCGCGAGGAGTTTCACCGCGTCCGCGCCGCAGCGCTTGATTTTATGCACGCCCCAGCCGGGTTCGACCTCGCCGCACGGGGCGCCGGCCTTGTTCTTGGCCGCGCCCGACTTCTCGACGCGGATGAGGATGCCCGTGGCGCCCGGCACTGCCTGCGCCGCGACCGTGCTCCAGTAGCCGTAGTAGCCGTCCACCAGCAGGCCCGAGCAGTGCGGCGCGAGGGCTCGGCTGAGCACCACCTTGGCGTCGGCGATCTGCTCGTAAGTCGGCTCGGTGCCGCCGTTGGCCTTTTTCATCATCGAAATCATGCTGCTGTTCTGGTCGGTGGCGACCATCGTCAGCGTGCCGCCGGGGTTCGAGATGCGCTGCAGGCCGCGCATCTTGCCGGGGGTGAGGCCGAGGCCGTAGAGCCGCGTGATCGAGTGGGACATCGCAAAGTCTCGGGTCGGGGTCGGGGCCGGGTGTGAGCCGCTAATCTAGTGCGCCGCGGCGACGAGAACAACCTCGCCGCCCGCCTCGGGAGCGTGCATGGACTGCGGCGGGAGGTGCGCCTCGCCGTCGCGGTCGCCCGCG
>CAXTPM010000429.1:2064-4981 GCA_964245865.1 uncultured Fimbriiglobus sp.
CACCCCGAACAGCGTCACGCCGAGCATCCCCGCGAACACCGCCGTGCCGAGCAGGCGCCGCATCTCCGCGCCCGCCCCGGTGGCCGTGAGCAGCGGCACCACGCCGAGGATGAACGCCACCGAGGTCATTACGATCGGCCGCAAGCGCAGCCGGCAGGCTTCGAGTGTGGCGGCGCGGCGCGTCAGCCCGGCCTGGTGCCGGGCGCGGGCGTACTCCACGATGAGGATGGCATTCTTGCACGCCAGGCCGATCAGCACCACGAACCCGACTTGGGTGAAAATGTTGATATCCTGCCCCATCGCGCGCACGCCGAGGCCGGCGCCGAGCAGGCACATCGGCACTACGAGGATCACCGCCAGCGGCAGCGCCCAACTCTCGTACTGCGCAGCGAGTACCAGAAACACCAGCACCACGCTTAATATCAATGCGTAGAGCGCCGTGTTCCCCGACTGCCGCTGCAAGAGCGCCAACTCCGTCCACTGCCAGCGCAATCCTTGCGGCAACTCGGCGTCGGCAAGTTGCTCGACGGTCTCGAGCGCGGTGCCCGAACTCGTCCCGGCGGCGGGGTCGATCGTCACGGCCGCGCTGGGGTACAGGTTGTAGCGCGTCACAACCGCCGGGCCGGTCGTGTCCCGCACCGAGACGAACCCGGCGAGCGGCACCGTAGCGCCCGTGCGCGTGCTGACTTTCAGGCGCTGGAAGTCGGACAGGTCGTTGCGGAACTTCGCGTCCGCCTGCACGTTCACCTGCCAGGTGCGGCCGAAGCGGTTGAAGTCGTTGACATAATACGAGCCGAGTTGCACCTGCAAGTCTTGCAACACATCCGTGACGTTCACCCCCGTCGCCTCGGCCTGCTCGCGGTCGAAGCGCAGCTCCAGCCAGGGTGTATCGGCGCGGAACCCCGTGTAGGGGTTCGCCAGTTCGGGCCGCTCGCGCGCGGCTTCCACCAGGCGCTCGGCGGTCTCTTGAAGCTGCTTGGCGTCCGGCTCGGCGCGGCACTCGACCATCAGTTTCGCGCCGCCGGTGGCGCCCAATCCTTCGATCGGCGGGGCGTTGAGCACCTGCACCACCGCGTCGGGCACCGCCTCCTCGCAGAGTGATTGCAGCCGCGACCGGATCTCCTCGGCCGACCGGCCGGCGCCCAGGCGCTCGGAGAACGGCTCCAGCAGCACGTACATCGTGCCGAAGTTCGCGGCGTTCGCGCCCAGGGTGAGCGACTGACCCGCCACCGCCACGGTGTGCTGCACCCCCTCGATCTTGCGCGCCTCGGCGTCCACCAGCCGCACCGCCGCGTCGCTGCGACTCAGGCTCGCCGAGTCGGGGAGTTGCAGGTTGACGAGCAAGTAGCCCTTATCTTGCGCGGGGATGAACCCGACCGGCGACCCGACCAGCACCACGCCGGTGAGGTACATCAGCCCGGCGTAACCGACGAGTGCGAGCGGCGTGACGAACAGTAATAACTTCACAAGTGCGATGTAGCCGGTCGTCACGCGCTCGAACACCCAGTTGAAGGCGTAGAACGCGGCGCCGAGTGTTTTGTTCAAGACGATGCGCAATAAGTAGCCGAGCAAAACACCCAAGAGCGCCGCGATCACCGGCACTAGCGCCCCGGCCGCGGCGGGGCCGACCTGCCCGTCGAGCCACTGTTTCGCGGGCGCGAGGTCGGCACTGTACATCCTTGCCAGATAGTAGAACCCGGCCGCGAACGCCAGCGGAAATACGACCCTGGGCAGCGGCTCGCGCACGCGCCCCTCGTGCCTGCGCAGTAATAGCGCGCACAGCGCGGGACTGAGTGTCAGCGAGTTCAGCGCGCTCAAGAGTGTACTAATCGCAATCGTCACCGCGAACTGCCGGAAAAATTGGCCGACGATGCCGCTAATAAACAGGCACGGCACGAACACCGCGGAGAGCACGAGCGCCACCGCGATCACCGGCCCGGCGACCTCGTTCATGGCGTTGATCGTCGCGTCGCGCGGGCTTTCGCCCTTCTCCAAGTGCTGCTCGACCGCCTCGACCACCACGATCGCGTCGTCCACCACGATCCCGACCGCCAACACGAGGCCGAACAGCGTCAGCGCATTGAGACTGTAGCCGAACCCCGCCATCGCGCCGAACGTGCCGACAATCGCCACCGGCACCGCCGCGAGCGGGATGATGGCCGAGCGCCAGTTCTGCAGAAACACGAGCATCACGATGGCGACGAGTATTACCGCGTCGCGCAAGGTCACGAACACCTCGCTCACCGACTCGTCGATGAACGGGGTGGTGTCGTAGGCGATGGCGTACTCGACATCGGTCGGGAAGCGCGTGCGTAACTCGGCCATCTTCTCCTTGACGCGCGCCGCAGTTTGGAGTGCGTTGGTTCCCGGCAACTGGTACACCGAAAGCGCGATCGAAGGCCGGCCGTCGAACGTGCACGTCTGGTCGTAGCTCACCGAGCCGAGTTCCACATGCGTCGAAACATCGCGCAGCCTCACCGCGCGGCCGTCGGGGTCGGTCTTGAGGATAATGTCCTCGAACTCGCGGGGGTCGGATAACCGGCCGCGCGTGTTGATCGTGTACTGGAACGCCTGCCCCGTCTCCACCGGCGGCTGGCCGATCTGCCCCGCCGCGACCTGCGCGTTCTGCTCCTCGATGGCGTGCACCGCCATCTCGGCCGTCAGCCCGCGCCCGGCAAGCTTTTCGGGGTCGAGCCACACGCGCATGCTGTAGTCGCGCTGGCCCAAGTATTGAATATCGCCCACGCCTTCGAGGCGCGCCAACTCGTCTCGCAACTGGATGGTGGCGTAGTTCGAGAGGTACACGTCCGGCCGGCTCGCGTCGGGGCTGTACAGGTTGATAATTAACAACTGGCCGGTTGACTTTTTTTTCACCGAGATGCCGCGCCGCCTGACAATATCCGGCAGCACGCGCTCG
>CAXTPM010000430.1:0-4977 GCA_964245865.1 uncultured Fimbriiglobus sp.
GGCGACCAGCGCCCCGGCAACCTCGGCGGGGCGCCCGGCGCGCGCGGCCCAAGCGGCGCGCTCCCGCAGGCGCCAGCGCGGCGCGGCCGGGGCGAGCTTGAGCGCCCGGCCGGAGAGTTCGAGCGCGGCGAGCGGTTCCGGCTCGGCGCCGGCGGCGAGCCAGAGGAGTTCGGCCGCGCCGCCGTCGCGCTCGGCGCGGTCGGTTTCGGACAACAGGTCCGGGCGGGCCAGCCCCTCGAGCGCGGCGAGGGCGGTCAACCCCTCGGCCCGGCGCGCGGGGTCGGCGGGGTGCAGACTCAGGGCCGCAATCGCGCCCGGAACGGCGGGCTTCACCAGCGCGAACTCGGCCCCCGCCGCCCGCGCCTGGGCGAGCCGATGTCGCCCGACCTCCCGCGCCGCGGCGGCGCTCACGAGTATGGCCACCGTCAGGGCGAGCATCGCGGCGCTGAGGCGCGGGTTGCGGCGGCGCCACTTCCGCAGCCTCTCGCGCGCCGACGGCTCGCGCGCGTGGGCCAGCGGCCGGCCGTCGAGCTGGCGGGTCAGGTCGTCGGCGAGCGCCTCGGCCGAGGGGTAGCGCCGCGCGGGGTCGGGGTCGAGGCAGCGCAGGATAATCGCCTCGGCGCTCGGCGTCACCGCCGGCGCCAGCGGCCGCAGTCGCGGCGGCGCGGCTGAGCGCGCGGCGAGGAGCGCCCCGATCGGGTCGGGCGCCCCGCGCGGCGGCGGCGAGGGCGAGCGCCCGGCCAGCAACTCGAACAGCACTAGCCCGAGCGCGTACAGGTCGGCTGTGGGGCCGACCGCGCCGCCGCCCAGTGGGCCGGGGCCGCGCATCGCGCGCAACTGTTCCGGGGCCATGTACGCCGGGGTGCCGCCGGAGTTGCCCCCGGCGGCGCCCGCGAGGTTGAAATCCAGAAGCATCGGCCGGCCGTCGTCGGCGAGCAGCACGTTGGCCGGCTTGATGTCCCGGTGCAGAACGCCCCGCTCGTGCGCGTGCGCCAGCGCTTCGGCCAGACGCGCCCCGAGCCACAGCACCGCCTCGGGGTAGGTGAAGCGTGCCAGCCCCGCCACCGCCACCCCCGGCTTGGGTGCGGGCGCCCCGTCCGGCGCGGCGCCGGCGCCCGGCCCGACGGTGGTGCCGAGGCGCCCGGAGAGCGTGTCGGCCAGCTCCTTGCCGGTCGAGGGCCACGCGCCGCGCTCGCGCAGCGCGCCGAGCAGGTCGGCCAGCGTCGTGCCGCCGAAGTAGGGCATCACGAGTAGATGCAGGTTGCCCGCGCGGTGGACCGAGTGCACCGGCACGATGTGGGCGTGCTGCAGCCGGGCGAGCGTGGCGGACTCGGCGGCGTCGGGGCGCGTGGTGACTTTCACCGCCACGGGGCGCCCGGCCAACCCGCCCTGCTCGGCGAGGTAGACGCGCCCGAACGACCCGCGCCCCAGCTCGCGCACCAGCCGGAAGTCCAAGACTAACTCGCCCGGCTCGGGGAAGCCCGCCGGCCCGCCCGCCGCCCCCGCGATAGCGGTGACGGCGGTGCGCGAGGCGGGCGCCCCAGGAGAGTCAGGGGCGGGGGGCCGAGGCCAGCCGGCGGTGTCGAGGCGGTAGCGCGCGGCGTACTCGGCCGGGTCGGGTTGTTCCCCGGCCGCGAGGCGCAGGCGGTACTCCTCGAACACGACCTCGCGGGCGCACTCGGGGTCGTTCAGGAGCGACGGGAACTCTTCGAGGTAGCGCCCGACCCGTGCCGGCTCGCCGCGCCCGGCGCGGAACTCGAGATCGACGCGCACCAATTCGGCCAGGACGGCCGGGCGCTCGGGGTGATCCGGGGGCGGTAGGAACGGCGCGAGCGGCGGCGGGCCGGCGCCCCAGGCGCGCTCGAACGCCTCGACGCACCCGTCCAGGTCAGCCGCCGCCGTCGGTGTCACCCCCGTCGCCCGCATCGCCGCCCCCCGGCCCGTGGCCGTACTCAGTCGCCATCCGGCCCCGGAACTCCTGCAGTATTCGCTCGACGGTGCGCTTCGAGCGCCCCGTCGCGGCCGCGATCTCGGCGACCTCGTGCCCCTCGATGCGCAGACGCACCACCGGCCGGTGCCCCTCCGGGAGTGCGGCCAAGACTTCCTCGACGACCAGCCCCAGGAGCGCCGCCGAGGCGGTGTCGTCGGCCGGCGGCTCGTGGCCCCCCTCCGCCAACTCGTCGCCGCTGATGGTCCGGCGCACGTCGCGCTTCGCCGCCCGGTGGTGCGCCCCCTTGGCCCGCACCTTGTTGAGCGTGATGACCAAGAGCAGCCCCCACAACTCGTCGCCGTCCGGCGCGGAGTAGGCGCCGTCCTTGGCGCCCCGGAAGAAGCTGCCGAACACCGACTGCACGATGTCCTCGGCCTCGACGCGCGCGGCCAAGTGGCCCGCGCGAGCGCGGTGAGGCGCCGGGCGTAGCGGCCGTAGAGTGCCGACGCCGCCCCCTGGCTCCCGCCCTGGAAGCGGGCCACAAGGGACTGGTCGGACGAGTCGGGGGTGGTCATGGCGGGGACCGTGAGCCGGGGCCGGGCGGGGCATTCTACCCCCGCCCGGCCCCGTCGCCACCCGGCCCCCACGGTCGGGAGTCGTAAAGCCGCCCGCCGCCCGCCACGGTTCGCGCAGAATCGATGGCGGGGGGCATCGGCGCGACGGCCTGGGCCAGCGGATGCCGACGATCCATAGGCTACACCACGTGCCCGCAAAAGGGGTCCGAGTAGCGGGAGCCGCATGGGTCGAGAACGGGACGAGTCCGCGACGCGAACCGCGAAGCAGGCGTTCGAGCGGTTGACGCTCGAACGCCTTCGGCCACTGGTCGCGCTCCTCGAGCCTGAAGTGCCCAAGAGGAAGGGCGAACTCGTCGCCGCCGTGAACCGCGCGATGGTCGATCCGGCCCGCGTGCGCGCGCTCTACGTGCAACTCGACCCGCTGTCACGACACGCCGTGCGCGATGCCGCCCACGACCCCGGCGGGCGGTACTGCCGCGCCCGGTTCGTCGCCCGGCACGGCCGCGAGCCGGTTTGGTACGAGCCGTCCGGTGAGCGGTCCCCGTCCTGGGACGACCGCCGCGGCGCCCCCCACTCCGCTCGCGTTGTTCTTCCCGGATTACGAGTTCCTGCCGAGCGACGTGCGGGCCGTCTTGCTCCGGTTTGTCCCGCCGCCGGAGCCGTTCGTGATCCGCACGCTCGCGGGGTCGCCGTCCGACCACATGCTCGTCCGGCCGGACTGGGTCGAGAGACGGCCGGCTGAGGCAGTCGCGGTTCGGGTGCGCGAGACGGCCCGCGAGGCCGAGGCCGACCTGCCCGCCGTGCTGCGGCTGATCGACGCCGGCAAGGTCCGGGTGACCGACAGGAAGCGCACGCCGACCGAGGCCAGCCGCGACGCCGTCGCGGGCGTGCTGGCCGGCGGCGACTTCTACACCTCAGCCGACGAAGACGAACACGGCGCCGACCCGGCCGGCGACCTCGCGATCAGGGCGTTCGCCTGGCCGATGCTGGTGCAGGCCGCGGGACTGGCCGAGAAGCGCGGCGACGCCCTGAAACTCTCGCCGGCCGGGCGCGCCGCCTTGAGCGCCGAGCCGCCCGCGCTGCTGGCCGAGGTGTGGGCCGCGTGGCAGAAAACCCAACTGCTCGACGAGTTAGCGCGGGTCGAGGTCGTCAAGGGGCAGTGGCGCGTGACCCTGAGCGCGGCCGCGGGTCGCCGGAAGGCCGTCCTTGCCGTGCTCAGGGATTGCCCGCCTGGGGCGTGGTTCGGGATCGATGACTTCTGGCGGCTCATGCGCGGGACCGGGCGCGGGTTCGCGCTCGTCGGGGACCGCGACGTGTGGGAGCTGTACGTCTCCGAGCAGGAGTACGGCAGCCTCGGGTACGAGGACGAGCACGCCTGGGAGCAACTCCAGGGCCGGTTCGTCCTCGCGTTCCTGTTCGAGTACGCGGCCACGGCCGGGCTGCTCGACGTGGCCTACGTCCCGCCGCAGGGGGCGCAGGGGGACTTCCGGGACCGGTGGGGCGCCGACGACCTCTCCTGCTTCAGCCGCTACGACGGGCTGCTGTGCGTGCGCGTCAACCCGCTCGGCGCGTGGCTCCTGGGGCAAGCCGAGGAGTACCGGCCCGCGGCCCCGCCGAGGTCGGACGCGCTCCGCGTGCTGGCGAACCTCGACGTGGTCGCAACCCGACCGCCGCCGGCCGCAGACCGGCTGACGCTGGAGCGGTTCGCCGACGCGACTTCGCCGGCGGTGTGGAGGCTGTCGGCCGCGAAGATCATGCACGTGGCCGAGCGCGGCGGCCGGATCGGGGAGCTGCGCGAGTTCCTGGCGCGGGCCGCAGGCGAGCTTCCCAAGCCGGTCGAGACGTTCCTGGCCGACCTGCAACGCCGGGCCGAACAACTCCGGGACGGCGGCCCGGCCCGGATCGTCGAGTGCGAGAGCGAGCACGTCGCGGCCGAACTCGCGGGCGACCGGCAGTTGAAAGGCAAGTGCCTCCGCGCCGGGGACCGGCACGTGGCCGTGCGCGAGGCCGACCTCGCGGCGGTGAGGAAAGCGGTTCGCCGGCTCGGCTATGTCTGGCCCATACCCGGTGATTGACCGCCCGGCCTGGTCGCCATAGTCCCCTCGGAGGCTCGAACACGGCGCGCGACATTCGGATCGACTCGCCCAGGTGCTGAAGGCGGTCGATCGCCCCGGCACGTTCTGCACCGACGGGGGCGGGCCGGCCCCGCTACCCGGTCTAGAGGTCGCGGGCGTCGGGCCGGTCGGCCTCCCCCTGACTGCGGCTCAGGCGCCCGAATTCGTCGGGCGGTGCCGTTAGGATTATTACGGCAGGGGCGAGGAGACGCTCGTCGATACCCACGTCCAGCGCGTCTGGCAGTCGGACCCGGACCAGTTCTCCCTGACGAACCCCGAGTGGTCGCGGTACCTCGCGGCGACGATCCGGCGGTCCAGGGCGAACTGGGACTCGAACAGCAGAAGCGCGACAGCCGCC
>CAXTPM010000431.1:0-1298 GCA_964245865.1 uncultured Fimbriiglobus sp.
GCACACCGCCGCGTCGAAGTAGTCGATGCCGCGCGCGAGCAGCTCGCGCGCCAGGCGCGCCGGGGTGAACTCGTCGGTGGTAAATAGCCCCGCGGTCTGGGCGGTGCGGACGCGGGCGACGACTTCTTCGAGCGGCTTCGAGCCGAGGTCGCCGAGGTACGCCTCCTCCCATGATAGCTTCAGGCGCGCGAACGCGAGCTGCATGCTACTCACATGGGGCAGCACCTCGAAGTGGGCCGCGCCCAGCTTGTCGCAGAGGTACTTGGCGGTTCCGTAAAACAGCGGGTCGCCGACGGCCGCGATGGCCTGCGTCACCCGGCCGAGGCCGGCGCGCAGGCGCTCGACGGCGGCGGGCAGGTCGGTGCCGATCGCCACGCGCTCGCCGCCCAACTCCGGCAGGAGTTGCAGCGCCGCCTCGCTGCCGTAGACCACCTGCGCCGACTCGAGCGCGGCGCGGTTGCGGCCCGCCAGCCCCGCGAGGCCGTCGGGGCCGACGCCGACGATGGCGATGCGATTCGGGCCGTCGGTCATCTCGGAATTGCCCCGTTCGGGTGCGTCGGAAGTTTCGGCGTAGCACCCCGCCGGCGGGTTGGTTTATAATCTGCGCAAGCGGAGTCGCTTCGCCAACCCTCCCAACTCGTGTCGGCCCGTCACCCCCGTCAGGAACCCCCGCATGACCCGCTTCCTGCGCCTTGCCCTCGCCGGCCTGCTCGGCGCCGCGCCGCTGGCCGCCCCCGCCGTTCTGGCTACCCCCGCCTACGCCGCCCCCCTCGCCCCGGTGCCCAAGGCGTCCGACGAGGAACTGAAGGCACAAATCCTCAAGCTGAACGCGATCACCGACGACGACACCGCGACCGCGCGGCTACGCGAACTCCTGAAAGACAAGGACGCCGCGCGCCGCATCGCCAAGCTCGCGCAGGCCATGCTAACTGAGGACGGCAAGAAGAAGCCGCTGAAGTACAACGCCGCGCTCATCTGCGGCAAGCTGGCGCAGTTCACCAAAGAGTTCGACGCGGCCGAGACGCTCTACACGTTCTGCCTGACGAGTTCGGCGAAGCTCCAGGCGGGCGACAAGATCGCCGACAGCCTGGAGTTCCTGAGCCAAGTGTACGAGGAGCAGAAGAAGTACGGCGCGATCGAGGAGGTCGCGCAGAAGCTCATCGACGGCGCCGACGGCGAGGTGCCGGCCGGGGCGATGCTCGCGGCCTACGAGAAGATCATCCTCGCCAAGTCCAAGCAGGGCGACACCAACGCCGCGCTGGACCTCGCCGACCGCCTCATCACCACCCTCAAGAGTC
>CAXTPM010000431.1:1308-4968 GCA_964245865.1 uncultured Fimbriiglobus sp.
GCTGGAGGTCAAGGCCAGGGTCTACCGCGACGCGGGGCGCTACGACGACGCGGTCGCCGCCTACGAGGAGGTCATCAAGGTCGCCAAGGCCGACGACCGCTTCGACGACGAGCAGAAGCAGCGCATCGACCTGCAGATGCGCTACGTCATCACCGGTGTGCTCGTGGACGCCAAGCAGACCGCCAAGGCCGTGAAACTCCTGAAAGACATCGTCAAAGAGAAGCCCGACGTGGCGACCTACCGCAACGACCTCGGCTTCATCATGGCCGACGCCAACCTCGAACTCGACCGCGCCGAGGCCGAGGTCCGCAAGGCACTCGAACTCGACAAAGAACTCCGCGCCAAGCTCCTCGACGAGGGCAAAATCGAAGAGTCCGTCGCCAAGCAGGAGAACGCGGCGTACCTCGACTCCTTAGGGTGGGTGCTCTACCGCAAGGGGAAGTTCGACGAGGCGCTGAAGTACCTCGAGTTGGCCATGAAAGACCCCGAGGAGGGCAACCACATCGAAATCTTCGACCACGTCGCCGACTGCCTGCTCGCCGTGGGGCGCAAGGACGAGGCGGTAAGCGTGTGGGAGAAGTCCCTCAAGCTGCAAGACGTGTCGCCGCGCGACGTGGACCGGCGGAAGAAGGTGACGGAGAAGCTGAAGAAGGCGAAGCAGTAGAGGGCGGGGCAGAGGAAGAGTTTAGCCGCAGAGGCGCGGAGGGAAGAGGAGGAAGACCGAAGAGAGTTGTGTTCCAGAAACGGAACCTCTTCTTCGGTCTTCCTCCTCTTCCCTCCGCGCTCTCCGCGCCTCTGCGGCGAAACATTCTTCCTCTTAAAACTTGCCCAGCGTCTCCCGGAACCGCTCGATGCACTCGCGCACCTCCACCGTGCCCTCGGCCTGCGAGGCCCAGCCGAGCGGCTCGACGGTGACGCCTTCGAGGTGCTTGTAGGTCGAGAAGAAGTGCTCGACCTCGCGCAGAAAGTGCGCCGGCACGTCGTCGAGGGCTTTGATCGCGGCGAACAGCGGGTCTTTGTGCGGTACCCCGAGCACCTTGAAGTCGTTGAACCCTTTGTCCTTCATCTTGAAGATGCCCACTACCCGAGCTTCGATGAGGCAGCCGGAGAAGGTCGGCTCGTTGACCATCACGAGGATGTCGAGCGGGTCGCCGTCGTCGGCCAGCGTCTGCGGGATGAAGCCGTAGTCGCCGGGGTACATCGTGGACGAGTACAGGTAGCGGTCCATCTTGATGAGGCCGGTGGCCTTATCGACCTCGAACTTGGTCCGCCGACCTTTGGGAATCTCGACGATCACGTTCGCCACGGCCGGCTCGCCGGTGCCGGGGGGGATCATCATGTAGTCTCGCGCGTAGTCGCGGCGTGCGAACATGGTCGTGGGTTCCCGTGGGGTGCGTCAAGCCGGCGAACGCGGGCAAGCTGTGACGGCAGTATATCACCCGCCGGGGGTCGGCAGCGGCTCGGGCAGCGGGATCGTCACTGGCTTATCGGGCGGTAGCGGCGGCACCTGTGGGCCATCGCTATTGTTACGCGGCGCGCCGGGCACTGGGGTGGGCGGGGGAGGCAGCACCGGCGCGGTGGTCGGGGTCGGCGCGGGAGATGGCAGTGGGCTGACCCCGCCGGGCGGCGGGCCAACGGAAGGTTTGGGCGCCTCGGCCTGCGGCGCGGGCACGGGGAACCGGGCCGGCTCGTCCCCCCCGGCCGTCGGCACCACCGGCGGTGCCCCCGCCGCCCCATTGCTCGTGCGCCCGGTCGGGTTGCCCGTCACCTTCTCGATGCGCGCCTTGGGCGTGTCGGTATCGACGATCACCGGCTTGTCGATGATTTTCGACCCTTGGTGCTTGGCCAGGTCCGTGGCGGTGACGCGGATCAGGAACTTCCAGTCCTTGATGTCGTCGGTGATATCCCAGATGGTACTGCCACTGTTGGCGATCTTGCCGGCACCGACCGCCTTCCACTGCCCCGGAGCGGAGTCGGCGGCATATTCGACCAGAATCGGTAGGCTTTCGAGGTTCTCGTCGCTCGCGGCCCAGGTGATCTCGACCTTGGGGTTGCCGCGCGCGCCGGGCTTCACGACCGCCGCCACGTCACTCACCACGGGTTTGACGGTATCAACGGTGATGAGGAACTGCGCGGGGTCGGCCGGGTCGGGGTCGGGGTCGCGGCCTCCGGCGGCGTTCTCGGGAATGACGATGAACCCGTACTGCCCGTCGTTCTTCACCGAGTAGTTCCAGGTGATCTCCTTGTTCTCGCCGGCGACGATCTGCTCGGCCTTCTCGCCGGGGTCGGCCTTGGCCCAGTTGGTGGTGGGGGTGCGCACGAACAGGTGCGACTTGACCACGCCGCTGCGCGTGACCTTGGCGAGCTTGGAGGTGATGATGAGGTCGCGGGTGTTCGAGAACTCGACTTTCTGCGCCGGCCCGCCGCCCGTAAGCGGGTCGCGCCCTGGGTTACCGGTGAGGGCGCCGAGTCCCTCGCCGGCCGCGCCGGAGGGGATGCGGATCGGGGGCGAGGCGGTCTCGTTGTTGGCCTTGTCGCGGGCCAGGATGCGCACCTCCAGCGACTCGCCGGGCTTCAGGGTCGTCCAGGTGTAGCTGTCGCGCGGCTTGGGCTTGAAGTCGCGCCGGGTGACGGTCTTGAACCGGCTATTCGCCTCGTCGGGCCAGCGGGCCTGGATTTCGATGCCATCGGGCTTCAGGTTCTCGTCCGAGACATCCCAGTCGATCCCCGTGCGGCCGAGCTTGGCGGCACGCACCGCGGGTGGCCTGGTGTCGAAGACGATGCGGTACTGCGCGCTGCGCGCCGCGTCGCGCGGGCTGCGGTCGCCGTTGGGGTACTCGAGTTGCAGGCAGAAGTCGTAGGTGCCGTCGGACGGACTCACGTAGCGGAAGCCGCGCTTGCCGGCCTCGCTGTCGGTGAGGTCGAGATCGTCCGGCGCGCGGGCATCGACTTCCTTCCAGGATTGCCCCTCGGGCCGGACGCTGAAGCGCAACTTGGAGGGCTTCTGCGCGGCGCCGGCGAACTTCTCGACCGGCACGGGGAAGTTGATCTCCCGCAGCGGCCAGTAGCGCGTCTCGGGCTCCTGGGCGAATGCCGGGCCGGCCACCGCGAGGCCGAGGAGGGTCAACGCGAGGCGACAGCGCACCGGACGGCCCTCCACTCGACTCACGACACACTCGCCACGGTTCATCGGCGGCATGGGGCGGGCGACTTCAGGGCGAGTGGGGAGTGGGGAGTGGGGAGTGGGGGGCGGGGGGGGCAAAACCCGAACGAAAGCCCGCCGCCCGCGACGGCGCGGAAACGCCCCCCCGCTGTGAGGTTCCGCGCCGTCGCGGGCGGCGGGCTTTCGGGGTTGAATGTTCCCTGCTCGGCTTCACAATAACTGCTACCGAATCCGCGCGAGACCCCCGCATGAACGCCCACTTAGCCATCCTCGGCGCGACCGGCGCGGTCGGCACGCTCATGCGCACCGTGCTCCAGGAGCGCAACCTGCGCCCGCGCTCGGTTCGGTTCCTCGCCAGCGCGAAGTCGGCCGGGCAGACGGTCGAGTTCTTCGGCGAGCGGCACGCCGTGCGGGCGATCAGCCCCGCCGCGCTCGCCGGGGTGCAACTGGTGCTCAGCAGCACCCCGGCGTCGATTAGCCGCGAGTTCGGCCCGGTC
>CAXTPM010000432.1:0-1065 GCA_964245865.1 uncultured Fimbriiglobus sp.
TCGTGCTGGTGGCTGGCGCGCCTCGAGACCGTCGGGCCGACGTTCGCCACGATGATTATCGGCACCGGCGGCGTGGTCGGCCTTGGGCTGGCCGCGCAGATCGTCCTGAGCCTGTTTAACCTGTACGGCGTGAAGGGCAAGTCGGTACTCGCCGGCATCTTCCTGGCCGGCGCAGCGTCGTTCGGAACGCTGGTGGTGACGGTCATCGAGCCGACGCTGAAGGCCGAGAAGGCGGCGAAACTCGCGGCGGCAAGTGAGCCGAAGCCGCTCCCCACCGTCTCGGCCAAGGCCGAGGCCAAGAAGCCGGCGCCGGCCGAGGAGGAGAAGGCGGACAAGCCCGAGGAGAAGGCCAAGGATGAGGGGCCGGAGCAAATCCCCGAGATCAAAGACTAGCCTCGGCGCCCTCACCTGCCCCCGCCTCGCCCTACCGGTTCCCCCCCGGCACCCACAACACGTCCCCGCCGCCACCGGGCGCGTGGTTGGCCGCGCGGCTCATCACGAACAGCAAGTCACTCAGGCGGTTCAGGTACGCCACCGCGTGGGGGTTGACAGGCTCGGTGTGCGCGAGCGTCACGACCGCGCGCTCGGCCCGGCGGCAGACGGTGCGGGCCAGGTGCAGCCATGCCGCCGCCGCACTGCCGCCGGGCAGCACGAAGCTGTTGAGCGGTGCCAGGGGCGCGTTGAGCCGGTCGATGGCCACTTCGAGTGCCGCCACCTGCGGC
Organism: uncultured Fimbriiglobus sp.; assembly: GCA_964245865.1. GTDB lineage: Bacteria > Planctomycetota > Planctomycetia > Gemmatales > Gemmataceae > Fimbriiglobus. Next base: position 723 of record CAXTPM010000432.1, read on the forward strand.
GCGGTGACGCGCAGCCCCGCGTCGGCGGCGGACTCGTCGTGCGGCGCCGGCACACACAAATCCGCGCCGAGGTCGAACAGGTCGTTCTGGACCCGGTTCACCAGTGGCAGTTCGGCGTACTCGGGCACGCTCACCGCGACTAGCCCCAGCACGGCGTTGAGTTCATCGACTTGGCCGTAGGCCTCCACGCGGGTGTGGTCCTTCGAGACGCGGGTGCCGTCGCCCAGGCCGGTGAGGCCACCGTCGCCGGCCTTGGTGTAGATGCGCGAGAGGTAGACCATCGGCGGCTTCTTTCTGATTCCCTCCCCCCTCCGAGGGGGAGGGGACAAAGCCGCCTGCGATC
>CAXTPM010000432.1:1075-4968 GCA_964245865.1 uncultured Fimbriiglobus sp.
CTCCCCCCTCCGAGGGGGAGGGCTAGGGTGGGGGGGGACTCGCCCAGTAGGAGTGAGTCTGAACCCCTTCGACGCTTCTTGGCGGTGGCGAGTCCCCCCCCCACCCTAGCCCTCCCCCTCGGAGGGGGGAGGGGACAAAGCCGCCTGCGATCCGTCTAGGCCATTGTGGCGACTTCGCGGCCCAGCGTGAACCGCAAGTTCTGCGGCCGGGGCGCGACTTCGGCGCTTTTCGTTCAACTTCCCCGTCGGAGGCGTCGATACAGTCGCTAGTCAAGGCAAGGTCGGCCCGACCGACGCGAGTGTCCCTGGCCGGTACTGCCACCCGGACGCGCCTAGTTGGCGCGGCCGAGTGTGGGGGGAACGTTACCGGGTGGGTGTTTTAGTACCAGGCGGGCCGACCGCCGTCCGCTCCGGGGGAAAGTCACGATGGCCAGGAATCGCAAGTGGGTGCTGTTGGCCGTCGCCGCAGTCGCCTCGACGGTCGGCACCGGCTGCGTCCAGCCGTGGGTGGCCGAGCGGATGAGTGAGAAGTTCCAGCACACCAACGACCACCGCACGCCGATCATGCCGCCGATCCGCGACGGCTTCCCGGCTCCTTTGTGCGAAGACCCGCCGACCGATCTCGAAGTCCTCCGCACCCTGCCCAAGCGCGTCCGCGGCGTGCCGTTCGTGTACGAAGAGTTCCGCGACGACATCACGATCACCAAGAACCGCATCGTGGACAAGATCGACCCGCCGCGCTTCTTCCCGCTGGTGGGGATGGCCCAACTGCACCACTGCCACTGGGAGTGCGCGGTGTACTTCACCGAGACGATCCAGTCCAGCCAGCCGTACCCGGTCTACCTGCGGAAGCAGCGCGTGCAGGTCGTCTATATCGACAAGGACCACCTCCACCTGTACGTCGGCACCAACCCCGACCAGCAGCGGGAGACCTTGCTGGAGATGACGAAGTATTAAGCGCGTGGCTCGTTGATCGTGGCGCGTGGTTCGTGAAGACGGTTCGGCGGACTAGTCCTCCCTCTTCAACGAGCCACGGGCCACGAGCAACGAGCCACCTCTTCCCGCCCCCTCCGTCGTAGTCGGGCCGGCCCGGCCCCTTGGGTTGCCCTCGTGAGGGGGCGGCTCAGGGGGCCGGGCCGTCGGCGTTCGCGCCGTGCTTGGCCAGTGCTTCGGCCACGCGCTCCTCGACGATGCGCGCGAGCAGCGGGTGCCGGCCCAGGTGCTCGCCCAGGGTGAAGCGCGTGCCGGGGTACGCCGCCGAGAGTTCGGCCAGCGCTTCGGTCAAGTCCTCGCGGACATGCACGCCCGGCGAGAGGAAGTAGGGCACCATCACCACGTCACCCGCTCCGCCCTCGACCAGGAGCCGCGCCCCCTCGGCGATGGTCGGCTCGGCGAGTTCGAGGTAGCTGACCTGCACCCGGCCGATGTCCGGCTTGTCGGCCACGATGGCCGCGAGGGCGCGCAGGTCGTCGTTGGCCTCGGGGCGGCGACTGCCGTGGGCGATCAGGAGCAGGCTGGGGGGCGTTGGGTTCATGGCGTATTGATGGCGCGGGGCGGGCGGGAGTCAAGCGCCGGGGCCGCTTTCGGCGGAGAACTCCGGGACCGCTCGCCGCATGAACTCGTCGAACAGGGGTACGGTGAACGCCACCTCGCCGTGGGCGGGGCCGTAAACCATCCCCTTGCGGATCAGTTGCGCCCGAACTGGGCTGAGCGAGACGACTTTCCGACGCAGCAGCCGCGCTAGGTCCGCGATGCGGTAGGGGCCGGAGCCGAGTTCGGCCATCGCGCGGAGAATTTTACGCTCGTTGGGGGTCAGGCGGTCGAACCGAACGCGGAAGAAATTCAAGTCGAGTCGGGCGACGGCCGAGCGGGTCGCGGCCTGCACCACGGGGCGGGTGATCGGCGGGCCGGGGGCGGCATTCCACGACTGGTAGCCCCACTCCTGAATGAAGTACGGGTAGCCCCTCGTGAGCCGGAACACTTCGGCCAGGGCCGGCGCCTCGAACTCGACCCCCGCGGCCCCGGCCGGCTCTCGCAGCGCCGTCGCCGCGTCGTCGGCCGACAGGGCGCCGATGTCCGGGAAGGCGAACAGCCGCTCCGCGTAAGACTTCGACTCCCCGGCGAGCGCCGGCAGGATCGGCAGCCCCGCGCCCACCAGCACCACCGGCAACTGCCGCTGCTGGACCCGGTGCATCGCCATAATCAGCGCCCCGAGTTCCTTCGCACTGAAGTACTGCACCTCGTCTAGGAATAGCCCGACGGCCGTGCTGCGCTCCTGTGCGGCCTCGCCCACGGCCACCAGCAGGCCCGGCAGGTCGAGTTCCAAGTCCCCGCTGTCGGCCGTGCCGACTTCGGGTTCGACATCCAACCCGATCTCGACCTCGCCGGCCTTCAGTCGCAGCGCCCCGACGAACCCCCGCAGCACCGCCAGCGCGCGCCGGACTTTCGCCCCCGCCCCCGCCAGTCGGTCTAGGTCGTACAGTAGCGACCGCAGCGGCGGCGTCAGGAGCGCCCCGAGTCCTTTCCCCTCGTGCGACTCGACCGCCAGGGTCTGGTACCCGAGCGAGTCCGCCGAGCGCTGCAACTCGTTCAACAGCACCGTCTTGCCGACCCCCCGCAGGCCCGTCAGCAGCAGGCTCCGCTCGGGGCGCCCGCGCTTGACCCGCTCGAACAAAATGCGCCCCTGCTCCAGCACCTCCCCTCGGCCCGCGAGTTCAGGCGGGCGGGTGCCGGCGCCCGGCGAGAAAGGGTTCCTGACGGGGTCCATGATCCCTCATTTCAGTTCGACGACGGCGGCCGGTCTCTACCGACTTCTATAGCTTTATAGCCGACTTGCACTATAAAGCTATAGAAGTCGGTAGAGATCAGCAGAAGAGCCTCGGCAGAATCCGAATGACCCCGCCCCGCCTCGGCCCCTTTACTCCGACGGGCGACCTCGCCCCCCACCCGCTGGGCGCCCGCTTCCGCGCCGAGTCCGCTGCCGTTCTGGTTGTGCCGGGGCCGCTGGCCGGGGCGGTGCGCTCGCGCTTCGCCGCCGACCTCGCGCCGCGGAAGCGCCTCGACCACCCCGGCGTGGCGAAGTTCCTCGGCGCGGGACTCCACGGCGGGTCGGCGTGGGTCGCCGAGCGGCGCGCCGACGGACTCAGCGCCGCGGACCTCGACGCGCCGCTCGACTGGGGCGCCGACTTTTTCCCGCTCGCGGTGCAACTGGTGTGGGCGCTGCGCCACGCGCACAAGCGCGGGGTACTGCACCGCGGCCTGTGCGCCGCCGACGTGCGTCTCGGCCCCGGCGGCGCGACCCTCGGCGGCTTCGGACTCGTCAGAGCCTTGGCACTCCCCCCCGAGGTGTGGCCCCCACAGTTGTTGGCGTGTGCCGCGCCCGAAGTCCTGCTCGGCGAACCCTGCACCGAGGCGTCGGACACTTACTCCTTGGGGTGCGTGCTCTACCAACTGCTGGCCGGGCGCCCGGCGTACCCCGCCGCCGACTTCGCGGACGCCAAGCGCCGCCACTGCTACACCTGGCCCGACCGCCCGTTCTCCGTCGCGCCAGGGATGCCGCCGGAACTCGACGACCTGTTGTGCGGCCTGCTCGCCAAGCACGCCGGCCTCCGGCCCGCCTCGCTCGACCCCGTGGGCGCCGCGCTGATGGCGATCCGCGACCGCCAGGCCCGGCGCGGGAAGCCAATTGTGTGGCCCCCGGACCCCGCCGGCGACGGCGCCGCGACCCCCCGGCGCCGCCTGGGCCGCGCGGCGCCAACTCGCAAGCGGGGCAGGGCGGGGCTGATGCTGGCGCTGGCGGTGCTCGCGGTGGCGGCGGGGCTGCTGGCGGCGCTGGTGTTCTGAGCGAAGAAACCTCCCCCCCGCGCCCGCTCCGAAACGGCGAGGGCGCGGGG
>CAXTPM010000433.1:0-4951 GCA_964245865.1 uncultured Fimbriiglobus sp.
CCGGTGCCCGAGCACGGCTCGCACAAGTCCTCGCGCTTCACGGTCACTTGCCGCTTCACGCCGACCGCCACGTCGGCGAGTTCGAGTTCTAAAATCGCCTGAATGTCCTGACCCCGGCGCGGCCCGGCGGGCTTGCGCCGCCCGCCCCCGGCGCCGACGTTGCCGCCGAACAGCCCCCCGAGTAAGTCGCCGAACAGGTCGCCCAAGTCAACGCTCGCCGCGCCCCCGGCCCCACCCTGCTGAAACGCGGCGTGGCCGTAGCGGTCGTAGGCGGCACGCTTCTGCGCATCCGAAAGAATCTCGTGCGCCTCGGACGCCTCCTTGAACTTCTCCGCCGCCTCGTCGTCCCCCGGATTCCGATCCGGGTGGAACTGCATTGCCAGGCGCCGGTAGGATTTTTTGATCTCCTCGCCGTCGGCGGTGCGCGCGACACTGAGGACTTCGTAGTAGTCGCGCTTCGTCATCGTCGCCCCGTCGTGGACCATAATCCGCCGTCCTATCGTAGCGACCCGGTGTAGCCGGGACCAAGAGAGGAAGTTTTCGCCACGGAGGCGCGGAGAAGCCGAAAGACAAGAAGCCCGGTTCTAAAAACCACAACTCTTCTCGGCCGGTCTCCTCCGCGCCTCCGTGGCGAAAACTTCTTCCGACTCGAATTACTGCACCGACCCCGCGATCTTCGGCTCCTTCGAGTCCTCGTCGATCTTGGTAATCATCACTTCGGTCGTCAGCATCAGCCCCGCGATGCTCGCCGCGTTCTGCAGGGCGGATCGCGTCACCACGGTCGGGTCCACGATCCCGGCCTGGAACATGTCAACATACTCGCCGGTGTTGGCGTTGTAGCCGATGCTGCCGTTCGACTCGGTGCGCGCGAGCACGTCGTCGGCGATCACCGCCCCGTCGGTGCCGCAGTTCTCGGCGATGGTGCGAATGGGCTTGAGCAGGCTGCGCACGACGATCTCCGCGCCGATGCGCTCGTCGCCGTGCAAGCTGCCGGCCAGCTCTTTCACCACCGGAATGCAGCGAAGCAGAGCCGTGCCGCCGCCGGGGACGATGCCCTTATCGACCGCGGCGCGCGTGGCGTGCAGCGCGTCCTCGACCCGCCCCTTGGTCTGCTTCATCTCGGCCTCGGTGGCCGCCCCGACGCGCACGATCGCCACGCCGCCGACCAATTTGGCCAGGCGCTCGGAGAACTTCTCCTTGTCGTAGGTCGAGTCGGTCTGCTCCATCTGCGTGCGAATCTGCGCCACGCGCGCCTCGATCGCGTGCTGGCGGGTGGCGTCCAGCTTCTCGCAAATGATCGTGGTGCGCTCCTTTTCCACCACCACGCGATCCGCCGTGCCGAGTTGCTCGACCAGCACGTTCTCGAGCTTCACGCCTAAGTCTTCGCTGATGAACTGCCCGCCGGTGAGGACCGCAATATCGGCCAGCATCGCCTTGCGCCGGTCGCCGAAGCCTGGGGCTTTGACCGCGCAAATATCCAAGAGGCCGCGCAGTTTATTCACCACCAGCATGGCGAGCGCTTCGCTCTCGACATCCTCGGCGACGATTAACAGAGGTTGGCGCGACGTGGCGACTTTTTCGAGCAGCGGCAGAATCTCGCGCACGTTGGCGAGCTTCTTCTCGTACAGCAAAATGAGCGGTTTTTCGACCTCCCACTTCAGGTCCGCGCTGCCCGCCGCGAAGTACGGCGAAATGTAACCCTTGTCGAACTCCATCCCCTCGACGAACTCGAGTGTGGTTTCGCCGGTCTTGCCTTCCTCGACGGTAATCACGCCGTCCTTGCCGACCTTGTCGAACGCCTCGGCCATCATCTTGCCGATCACCGGATCGTTGTTCGCCGAGATCGACGCGACCTGCGCCATCTCTTCTTTCTTCGAGATTTTGCGCGTGAGGCTGTGGTCGATAAACTCGACCGCCTTCGCCACGGCCTTATCGATGCCGCGCTTTACCGCCATCGGGTTCGCGCCCGAGGTGATGTTGCGCAACCCCTCTTGATACAAACTCAGCGCCAGCACCGTCGCGGTGGTAGTGCCGTCCCCAGCCGTGTCCGAGGTCTTCTGCGCGACCGCGTTGACGAGTTTCGCGCCCATGTTCTCGAACGGGTCGGCGAGTTCAATCTCCTTCGAGACCGTCACGCCGTCTTTGGTAACGGTCGGCCCGCCGAACGACTTGTCAATAATCACGTTGCGCCCGGTTGGCCCGAGCGTGACGCCGACGGCCTTGGCGAGCTTTTCGGCGCCTTGGAGGAGCTTCTTGCGCGCGTCGTCGGTGTAGAGTAACTGCTTCGCCATGTGCTATTCCTATGTATCAAGAGGATTAGCCACGGAGGCGCGGAGGCGCGGAGGAAACAGAAAACGCAAGATGGAATTTCTCAGGACGAAATCTCTGCTCTTCTGTGTTCTCCGCGCCTCCGCGCCTCCGTGGCGAAATATGTATTGGTTTACTTATTGACCTTAGCGAGAATCTCCGACTCGCGCAGAATCTTGTACTCCGTGCCGCTCACCTCGACATCCGAGCCGCTGTACTTGCCGAACAGCACCGTGTCGCCGATCTTGACGGCCATCGCGTGGCGCGAGCCGGTGTCGCCCAGCTTGCCGGGGCCGACCGCGATCACGGTCCCCTTCTGAGGTTTTTGCTTGGCGGTGTCGGGCAAGAGAATCCCGCCGGCGGTCTTCTCCTCGGCCTCGACTTGCCGCACGACGACGCGGTCGTCCAGCGGCTTCAGGCTCAGTTTGTGGTCGCTCATACTTACTCCGTGCGGTGCGTGGTTCGTGGTGTGTTGGTATCAGTCGGTGTTTAATTTACTAAGCGGTGGCGACGACTACATCATGCCGCCCATGCCACCCATACCGCCCATGCCGCCCATTCCACCCATGCCCCCGTGGTCGTGGTCGTGGCCACCGCCGCCCTCGGACTTCGGCTCCGGCAGGTCCGCGATCAGGGACTCGCTCGTGAGCAACAGGCACGCGACCGACGCGCCGTTCTGGAGCGCGCTGCGAGTCACCTTCACGGGGTCCACCACGCCGGCGGTGCGCAGGTTCTCGAACACATCGGTGTCGGCGTTGTAGCCGTAGTGCTTGTCGGTCTGGCGCCCGATGTTGGCCACCACCACCGTGCCGTCCTTGCCCGCGTTCTCCGCGATCATCCGGCACGGCATCTCGAGGGCTTTGTACAGCACTTTGAGGCCGGGGCTGCTGTCGCCGGTCCCCTTGGTGTCGAGCGCCTTGCGGGCGTGCAACAGCGCCACGCCGCCGCCGGCCACAATGCCCTCGGCGATGGCCGCGCGCGTGGCGTGCAGGCTGTCGTCGTACAGAGCCTTGCGCTCCTTCATCGCCGTCTCGGTCGCGCCGCCGACTTTGATCTGGGCCACGCCGCCGGCCAGCTTCGCCAGGCGCTCTTGGAGCTTCTCGCGGTCATACTCGCTGTCGGTCTTGGTGATCTCCTTGCGGATCACTTCCACCCGGCCGTCGATGGTCGATTTCTTGCCGGCGCCTTCGGTGATGGTCGTGTTTTCGCTATCGACTTTGATGCGCTTGCAGCGCCCCAAATCTTCCAAGGTCACTTGCGGCAGTTGCACGCCCAAGTCCTTGAAGATCGCCTTGCCGCCGGTCAGAATCGCAATGTCTTCGAGCATCGCCTTACGCCGGTCGCCGTACCCAGGCGCCTTCACGGCACACACTTGCAAGACACCCTTGAGCTTGTTCAGCACCAGGGTGGCCAGCGCCTCGCCCTCGATGTCTTCGGCGATGATGACCAGCGGCACTTTCTGCGAGCTTGTCTTTTCGAGCAGCGGAATCAGGTCTTTGACGTTCGAGATTTTGTCTTCGTAGATCAGCACATACGGATTGTCGAACTCGCACGTCACCGCTTCTTGGTTATTCACGAAGTGCGGGCTGAGGTAGCCGCGGTCGAACTGCATCCCCTGCACGACCACCACCTCGGTGTCGGCGGTCTTGCCTTCATCGACGGTGATGACGCCGTTCGCCGCACCGACCAGGCGCATGGCCTCGGCCAGCTTCTCGCCGATCTCGCGGTCGTTGTTGGCCGCGATCGTGGCGACCACGGCGATGGCCTTGCTATCGTTGGGGTCCACGGGGTCGGCGAGTTTGGCCAACTCGGCCACCACCGTCTCGACGCCCTCCTGGATGCCGCGCACCAGTTGCATCGGGTCGTTCCCGGCCGCGACGGACTTCAGCCCCTCGCGGAAGATGAACTCCGCTAGTACGGTGGCAGTCGTGGTGCCATCGCCGGCCACGTCGTTGGTCTTCGACGCGGCTTCCTTGATGAGCTGCGCGCCCATGTTCTCGAACGGGTCGGTCAGTTCGATTTCCTCGGCGACGGTCACGCCGTCCTTGGTCACGGTCGGGCTGCCCCAGCCTTTATCGAGGACGGCGTTGCGGCCGCGCGGCCCGAGGGTGGCGCGGACGGCGCGGCTGAGTTTGGTGGCCCCGGCCAAGAGTTTCTGACGGGCGTCGTCGGCGAAGGCGAGTTGCTTGCCAGCCATGGTGGTTGATCTCCGGTGGTCGGAATGCGGGTGGTCGGCGGGTGCCAAGGCAACTCGCGTGCCGCCGGACGCTGGTGGCGTAAGTGCATGCATCGTCTGGAGTTACAGCACTGGCGTCCGATTAGTCCCGCCCCCGACGGTGCCACCCTGACAGCGGCGGTGCGGCCTGCCTGCCAGTTTGCGCTGCCGCGACCGCTTCCGCCCGGCCGGTGCGATCTGGGTTGATTCCCCGCGCGGGCTTCGCTAGCCTCCCGCGCCCGCCCAGACCCTCGGCGCTGTTGGCAAGGAGAGTACCGTGCTGATTCTGCTAACGCTGTTGCAATGTGGCACGAGTCACCTGACGAGCTACTACGCCGCCACGACGGCGACGAGTCATGCCACGAACCAGTTCGGCTGGGACGAGTTGATCGAGTTCGCCGCCGACTGCCGCGAGGCCCACGCCGCCGC
>CAXTPM010000434.1:0-1562 GCA_964245865.1 uncultured Fimbriiglobus sp.
GGCCACCGTCTGCACGCTCACCGTGAGGATCAGCGCGAGGGGGATTTTCTTGTCGATGCGCCAGCCGTCGTTGTGTTGCACGGGTGCCTCCGTTTCAGTGGTCATTGGGTGCAGTATTCGGTAATTCGCAGCCAGCCCGCCGAGCCGGTGCCGCCGGTGAAGCCGGTGGTGGTCGAGGAGCCGCCCGACGCGCCCGAGCCGATGCTGTTCGAGTTGATGCCGGGGGTGCTGGCGCTCTGCGCCGACGCCCCGCCGAACGGCCCGGCCCCGCCCTTCCCGCCCAGGGCGTTCGAGCCGAGGCAGACGCCGAAGTCGCCGGCGCTTCCGGGCAGGGCTAAAAATCCCCCGCTCGCGGTGCCGCCCGCGCCGCCGGGGCCGCCGGTGCCCGCGACCGCCGAGGTGCCGCCGCCCGAGCCGCCGCCGCCGCCGTTCGCGGTCATGGTCTTGAAGGTGCTGTTGCCGCCGCTCGTGCCGGTGACGCCCGCGTTGCCGCCGCCGCCCGCCGCGCCGATCGCGTAGGCCGCCGAGGCGCCGATGTCCGCCGCGGTGAAGACGCCGACGCAGTAGCCGCCCGCGCCGCCGCCCCCGCCGGCCGCGCCGGTGCCGGAGCCGCCCTGGGAGCCGCCCCCTCCCCCCCCGCCGCCGACCAGCTCGGCCACGCAGTAGAGCATGCCCGCCGAGGGGCTGTAGGTGCCGCTCGACGAGGCCGTCTGGACCTTCACCGACTTGACGAACGGGCCGCCGAGGTTGGCGAGGGCGGCCGGGGCGCTGGGGAGGTCCGATAAGTTCTTGGCCGCCGAGAGCCGGGCGGTGAGCTTCGCGCCGACGAACGGGGCGTTGGCCGCCAGCGCGATGTTACCCGCGGTGACGGTCGATTGCGCGTTGGCCACGGTGACGGCGTAGAGGCCGACGTAGCCCGCGTCGGGGGCGGGGGTGGCCTGCGATCCGGTGGCCGCCGGCACGCCGGTCTTGGCGGAGACGACGCAGACGCCCCTGCGGACGGTGTTCTGGGCGGTGCCGGAGTTGGCCGGGCCGCTCCACGCTATGGCGGGGTTCGAGGCGTTGTAGTAGGGCTGCACCACCGGTAGCGCGTCCTGGTCGGCGTAGGCCGCCTGGATCAGGTAGACGACGGACTGCCCGGCGGTGGCGGGAGCGGGGGTGGCCAGCGTCACGGCGTCGTTGAGTAGCCCCTGCTTCATGACCTGGTGCGTGGTGTCGGCGGGCAGGCTCGAATACGCCGTGCCGTCCACGTTCTGCTGCGCGTAGATCGCCCCTGGGGAGACGGTGACGGCCAGGCTCGGGACCGTGGTCGCGCTGCAAACCAGCCCGTCCGCGAGCGTGCCGGTGCCCAGCACGGACTGGATGAGATTGCCGAGGCCGACCATGGCGAATTTCGCCCCGCTCAGGATGTCAGTCTCAAGCGGTATTGCGCCGGCCTGAACGATGGGTCTGTCCATTTACTAACCTTTTTGTTGACGATTAAGAATTGATCGCGGTCCACGCGACTGCGGCCGCGGGCATCACCGAGTCGATGGCCTGGTAAATTGCCGCGTCCGTGACCG
>CAXTPM010000434.1:1572-4946 GCA_964245865.1 uncultured Fimbriiglobus sp.
CCGTCCAAGCGACGGTGGCCGCAGGCATTGTTAGATTAATCGTATCATATATATTTTGATCTGTGACCGGGCCGATCACCTGGTTGATGCTCGCGTAGCTGGCGCGGCTGGGCGTGGAGTAGCCGCCGGGAGAACTGCCGTAGCCCGCCACCAGGGGGATGCCCTGCCCCGCCGGGCGGTAGGCGGTGACGAGCGCCTGGTAGGGCATCGAGAGCGAGCCGTAGCGCCCAGCGACGCCGTACCCCGTGGCGACGCCGTAGCCGCCGGTGTCCGCGGCCCGCGCCGGCTCGAAGATGACCGGCGTGCGGCCGGTGAGGATTTCGAGCGCCCGGACCAGCCCCCTGCGGGTGGCCTTCTCCAGGAATAGTTGCGCCAGTATTCTCGCGCGGTATGGTGGGTCCAACTCGCCGGCGCGACGTGGCAGATTGCTGCCGAAGTAGTCCATCGCGGCCAAATCGAGGAAGCCGTTGGTGCAAGTGCGCAGCCGCGTTTGCAGCCGGGCGAAGGTAATGAAGTCGCTGGCGTTCGAGAACAGCGCGGCGAAGCCCGAGAGCACGCCGTCGTTGACCGGGCTGGCGTCGCCGAACCACCCGCCGGGCAGCAGACTCTTGATGCGCGAGAGAAGGCTAGGCAACCGCAACGCTCGCCGTTTTTATTGTTTGACGCGGGGTGGCCGGCACGTCCGCCGTGCCGCCGTTGAGCAGCACCGCCGTGACGTTGGCCACGCCGTCCACCGAGTAGGCGATGGCGGGGAGCAGCGTGTAGGGCAGCCCCACGCCCAGGGGCAGGGAGTTGACGCTTTGCGAGAGCGCCGTGCCGACCGCGCCCGCCACGGTGGCGTGGTCGGTGCCGGGGGAGTTGGTGACCGTGAGGGATATTGTCACCGGCACGACCGTGGGTCCGAACACCGCGTAGCGCGAGCCGACGGGCCTCACCGCCTCGATTGCGGCCCCCGCTGCGGCAATCAGCGACGCGGAAGGCGAGCCGGTCCCGTCATCGACCGTCGCCGTTAGAAAGCCGTAGCTGGTCGCCCCGCTGGGATCGACGTTCTCCAGGATCGTGTACTGCAACCCTTGCTGGATGCCCAGAATGGCCGCGCCGATCGCCGCCTTGGTGGCTTTCGACAGGCTGGCCAGGTACAAGACGAAGCGGGCGCGGAAGGCGCTGTCGGACTCGGCGTCGGTGCCGGTAATGAACGCGGATGCGTTGGTGGCGGTGTCCACGCCGGGGATGGCCGAGGTGATGACGGTGACGGTGTTGGCCTGCGCGTTGCCCGCGCTTCCGGGGACGAGCGCCGCCACGGGGAGGGTGACGGAGGCCGTGCCCGCCGGGAGGGTGTAGCCGTTGAGCGTCGCGCTCCACGCGGGGTGCGCGGGGCTGGCGGCGACCGAATAGCTCTGGCTGTTGTCGCCCGTGCGCACCGTCGCGCCCGACGGGATCAGCGCCGCCTGCGTGGGGGTGAAGCGGGAGAACGTCACCAGCCCCGCCGCCGGGTTGGCGGGGAGGCGGGCGAAGGCGAAGTCGGCCATCCACGAGTCGAGGTCGGCCCCGGCGCTGGTGCTGGCCCTGGTGAGCGTCAGCACTTGCAGGATCATCGCCTGCAACCACAGCACGACCCCGGCGGCGGCCTCCGATACTGCGCGCAGCACCGAGCCGACGGAGAAGTTCAGCAGCGTCGCGGACGCGCCCTTGCAGGCGGTGGCGAAGTCGGTAGTTAGGGTGGAAAAGCTCTTGGTGGGTAGCTGGGCCATGACCTTACGCGCTGACGGTGAAGTTGAGCGAAGTCCCCTCGCCGGTGGCGATGGCGAAGCGGATCGACACCTTCGCCCCGTTGGCAATCGGCGTCAGGGTAATTTGCGGCTCGGGGTCTTGCGCCACGCCCTCCTCCAGGAGCATCTGGGTGCGGATCAGGCCCGTGATTTCGTCGGTGTCGAGCACCGTGCCGATCCGCGCCGGGAGGCCCGCACCGTACTCCGGGTGCCAGATGTAGTCGCCGGGGTTCGTGAGCAGGCGGCGGAGCACGCGCTGGTTGGCCTCGGCCAGGGCGTCGGCGGCGAGCAGGTCGCCGGTGGCGGAGGCGGTCAGGTCGCCGGAGAAGGTGTGGCTTAAATCCAGGGCGTCCTCCTCAAACCGGGTGGTCCGTCAGGCCGGACGTGCCGGCCCCGGCCAACGTGTTGAGATGTCTATGTAAATCGTATGCGGTGCGCAAATACCCCACGGTGCCGTACAGCCCGTCGCGGTCGCTGATGTCCCCGCTCGCCACGATGTCCCCCGTGTGGTGCCACAGCGGCGCGGTCGAGTTGATCCGGGTCGCGGCGACGATTTCCACGACGCCGCCCGCCTTGAACTTCAGGCAACTGCCCGACTGATGCACGCGCCAGGACTCCCCGCTCGGCACGGCCAGCGGGCGGGTGACGGTGGAGTAGAAGCGCTGGCTCACGTAGCCGGCTTCCTTACCGCCCTCCTGGAAATGCACCTCCACCACGTCGCCGGGGCTGGGCGGGTTGTAGTCGCCCCAGCCGCTGCCGCTCCAGGTCGTCGCAATCGGCAGCCAGCCGGTCTCGGTGTCCTCGGGCTGGAGCCTGACCTTGCAGGCGTAGTGGCCCGCGTCGTAGCCGGTGACGACGCCCATCTTGGGCAGCGCGACGCGGTTCACCGCGCTCTCGGCCTCCCGGCGCATGACGTTCAGCATCTGCTGGCTCAAAGGGTTACCGTGTCCTGCGGGGAGTGGTTCTTGGCGCGGAGCGACATCGTGTATCCCTCCTCGTAGCTAATTCTGCGGGTGACCGACTCGGGGAAGTACGTCTGGTCCCAGTCGGTGCCGGTGCCGACCAGTTGCACCAGGCTGCGGGTGTCGAGGAGCGAATCCCCCGGCAGCTCGGCGTTAATCAGGCGCTCGTGGCGGGTGAGCTTCGCCGCCTGCGTCTCGGCGTACTTGAGCGCCTGCTCGCGGGTGAGGTTCGGCACGGTGTAGCTGTAGGTCTGCGCGTCGGAGTCGTTGTCTTGCTTGCGCTTGACGCGGCCCTTCTTCGAGGCCCGGTAGGCCACGGTGAAAGCCTTCTCCTGGGCCTGGTTCCAGCTCCGCACTTTGACGATCACGTCCTTGGCCAGGGTCTGCGAGCGGGACAGTTGCAGCCGCTCGCAGTTGCTCGTCGGGCTGGCGCTTCCCACGTCGCTCCAGAGCAGCAGGTAGGGCGACTGCGTCTCAGCAACGGGCGGCTGGAAGTAGAGCGTCTCCCCGCGCACCCACACGTCGAAGCCCTCCCGCTCGGCGAGGTAGCAGAGCAGGTCCCACTCGCTGTCCTCCTTAGTGAGGGTGGCGTGGTCGATCTGATAGTATTTCCCGGCCAGGGTGCCGGTGGCGGTCACGCTGG
>CAXTPM010000435.1:0-3017 GCA_964245865.1 uncultured Fimbriiglobus sp.
GTCGGCCCGGAGGGGGCCGGTCTGGCCGGCGTGCATCCGGTTGTACGCCGCGACCACTTGGTCGAGGATCGGCACGTCCGGGTCCGCCGGCCGCGAGAGTTCGGCCGCGACCTCGGGCGGGCCGGCCGCTGCGGCCGCGAGCACCGCCTCCATCGCCCGCGTCAGCTCGCAGTTCTTCGCCCAGGATTCCTCCCGCAGGGTCTTGAGCGGGTCAGTTGCCAGCCGGTCGATCCGCCCCTTCACCGTGTCCAAGAGTTCGGCCACGGCCGCATCGAGGCGGTCCCAGCCGACGGTATTCGCGTGGCACTTCGACCGGGAGAAGCGGCGGTAGGTGCCGCAGTTGAAGCAGCGGGTCTTCTGCCCCCGCTTCCCGGCCGCGGGCATGGAACTGCCGAGCACCATCGGCCGGTCGCAGTCCGGGCAGTGCAGCTTCCCGTTCAGCGGGTGCGTCGCCCGGCTCCGGGACCGCCGCTTGCCGAACTGCGGGTTGGTCCGCGCCCGCGCCTGGAGCCGATCGCGGACACGCTGCCAGAGGTCGGTCGGCACGATCGGCGGGAAGAGCGGGCGCAGCGGCCTGACGAACTGGTCCTCCCCCTTGCGGATCACGAACGCGTCGGTCGCCTTCCGCCGGACGCGAACCGGCCCCCCACCGTGGAGGATGCGGTACGCCCCGACCCCGTTCTTCCCCCAGCCGGGCTCGCCGACGTACACCGGATTGGCGAGGATCGTCTCGACCCCGTGGTACAGGAACTCCTTGTCGTAGTGCCGGTACCCCTGCTCCCAGAGCCGCCTGCTGATCTCGGTGAACCCGAGCCCGGCGTCGTACAGTTCGTACATCTGGCGGACGGCGGCGAGGCGGGCCGATTCGACGGACGGCTCGAAGCGGTAGCCGGTCGCCTTCTTGTCCCTGGGCGGCATCCGCTCCGACTGCTCCTCCTTCGCCGCAGTCAGGTGGTGGGCGGTGATGAGCCCGGCCTGGTTTCGCTCGACCCGGCTGTCCGGGGTGTAGTGGATGACCCGGAACCCGTGGGGCCGCATGTACCGGGTCCGCACCACCCGGAAGAGCGGGCGGGTGAGGTCGTGGAGCGGGTAGCAGACCAGGTCCGTTCCGTACGGGGCGTTGCCGGTCGCGGCCCAGCCGTGCTTAGCCATCTCGATCATCTTGAGGATATTTTTCTCGGCCATCTGCTCGACGTACCGGGTCGCCCCGATCGCCATCGCCACGATGCGGAAGTAGTCCCCCTCGGTCAGGCCGGTGAGATTCATCTGATCGACCACGGACCAGATCTGGACATCGTTCTTGATGAGCAGGCGGCGGAACTCGAAGAACTCATCGACATCGGCGACCCCCCACCTGTCGAACGAGCAGATGACGATCCAGTCCAGCCGGCGGGCCGCGACCGCGTCGAGCAGCCGCTGGAAGTCGCGCCGCTTCTCGCTCTTGTGCCGCTTCTCCTTGTCCTCGAACCGGGCCTCCTCGGGGACGGTGATGCCGCCCCGGTCGCAGAACCGGACGACGTGCTCGCGCTGGTGCTCCAGCTTCTGCTTCGGGGTGCTGACCCGGAGGTACCACGCGCAGCGGTCGGCGGGCTGCGGGCCGGTCGGGATCGAAGTGAGCATCGAGGTCTCCGCGGGCCAAAGGTCGCCGCGCGGGGCGGCCGGGTCGGGGCGGTGCCGACGCCACGCATTATGCGCCCGCGCTGCCCTCCCGGACAGTGCCGAAAACGTCGGCGGCCGACGCCCAGGCGATGAGCAGGTCGCCGGCGCCTAGGCTCTGGAAGTCAACTGATTTACTGCGATTTACACCGAGTTGGTCCCAGGCCGTCGGGACGGCCGGAAACCCCGCCGAGTGACGTGGCCGTTGTCCAAGTGGGGGCGGGTCGCCCCGCTCGTGCGGGGCGCGGGAGGTGCTTCCGGCGGGCTCCGCCGCGCGATTTACCGCACTCACAAGGGGCGGCGCACAATTTTCTACGGTCGTTCGAGGCGGCGACCCCATGACCGGCCGGTGGCCACCGGGTTTGCACAAAAAATACCGCTTACCGCGGTAGTCGCTCGGGTGGCGAACATATCGTCGGCGCCGACGATATGTTCGCCACCCGGGCGACCAGCCCGCTGTACTGTGCCCGGCACCTAAAACCGGCTGGGCCGCGGGGTAGGAGCCCCCACCGGCTCTGAAACGCAACTCGCCCGGTAGACGGAACCGGCGGCTGTTCCCGCGTGGAAGCGGCCCGATCCGCCGCGTCGCAACTCCCCGGAAGTGGCCGAGAGCGCCCCATGCGTCATGCGGGTTCGTAGTTTGGGGCAAAGCCGACTGCCACCGCCGGCCCCCTACGAGCGCCGCCCCCTTCTCGTTCGCTGCCGGCCGCGACTAGGAGGCGACGAGCAGCTTGCGGACGTTGCCGGCGGCGTCCTTGACGGCGATGAACCCTGTGGCCGCCGTCGCCCCGCCGGTGTAAGTCCCGAAGCGGACGTGGCCGCCGCCCTTGGTCCCCAGGGACAAATCGACCACCGCGCCCGGCCCGTCCGCCAGCACCGCCGGCTGGGCGCCGCCGAGCAGCACCACCCAGTTGCCGGCGCCGGCGCCGGGCCGGGCCTCGGCCACCAGCACGCCCCCGCTGAGGGCGTAGACCGACGAGCCGGCGGCGGCCTCGACCCGGAGCGGCCCGACCGTCGAGGCGACGCTCCCCTGGCCGGACGCCACCCCGAGGTACGCCCCCGGACTGACGGCGCCCAGGGCGTTGCCGCTGTTCGTCCGCACCCCCCTGGCGGTGGAGTAGCTGTCCACCTCGATGCCGTACCCGGCGTTGTTGAGGCAGTCCGTGCCGTTGCACTCGATCTGCCCCCCGTGCGAGGCGAACACCCCACTCGCGCCGAGGTTGCCGGGCCTCGCGAGGCCGTTACTCGCGACGCAGTCGTAGACGCGCGCCGTGCTGTTCGAGAGCGCGCCGAACCCGGCCCGGCGGCAGCCCGACGCGGTCGCGCCGGTCGCCGCCAGGGTCGAGCCGTGATAACCGTTC
>CAXTPM010000435.1:3027-4946 GCA_964245865.1 uncultured Fimbriiglobus sp.
GGAAGCCGAACCCGAGGTCGTTGTCAGCGTCGGACGCGCTCGACTGCGCGCCGTTGGCTACGACGGTCGAGCCGAAGGTGGCGTAGATGCCCACGTCCCCGGCGTTGGTGACGACCACCCCCGAGTTGGCGACCCCTGTCCAGTCGCAGTAAATGTACGAGCCGTCCACGGCGGCGATGCCGTAGTACCAGTTGTTCACCCTCACCCTCGTGCCGCAGCGGATGGTCGAGTTCTGCACGGCCAGGATGCCCTTGGCGTTGTCGTAGGGCGGCGACGCCCCGGCCGCCGCCGACGCGAACCTCGCCTTGGCGGGCAGGTCGATGGTGAACCCGTCGATCAGGCCGAAGGTGTGACCCGCCGAGCAGACCAGCCCGTCGAACGGGGCGGCGCCCGCGGCGCGGGTGGCGCGGAGGACGCACTGGCTCGGGGAGTTCCTGTTGCCGATCAACTGGATGTTGGCGCCGTCCGGGTGGTTGAGGTTGATGGGCGCGCCGAAGTCGTAGGTGCCGTCGGCCACCTGGATGGTGACGGTCGCCGACGGCGTGATCGTGTTGTTGCGCAGGTAATCGAGCGCTGCCGACACGGTCGGGTAGGAAGTGGACGGGACGCTCAGGGTCGTGGTGCCGAGTTCGCTCACGGGGTCTACCTTGTGTTCGAGCCGCAGGGTCTGGATTGTGAAAATGTGTCCACTAGTGGGCACGGAATCACACTCCCTTCGCGCCGCTCGCTTGTCAAGTTTCCCCGCGCCTATTCGGAACGCCGCGGCCCGGTAGAGCCTGTTATGCACTTAAGGTTCGGTGGCTGCGTAATTTAGTGGTATGAGCATCTTTGCGAGTCTTACCCGAGTGACGTGACCGACGAGTGGGCGTTCGTCGCCCCCTACCTCGCACTGATGCGGCCCGACGCCCCGCAGCGCGAGTCCGGCGTGCGCGAGCTCCTGAACGGCGCGCGGTACGTGGTCCAGGCCGGGTGCCAGTGGCGGATGCTGCCCCACGACTTCCCGCCGTGGCAGGCCGTGTACCAGCAGGCCCGGCGGTGGATGGCGGCGGGCTGCTTCGAGTGGCGTCGGGCCGCGCCCCCGCCCCCACCGCGTGCGCCATCGACGGCCGCACGGTCCAGTCCACCCCCGAGTCCGGCGGGCGGGCCGGGTACGACGGGCACAAGAGGCGCAAGGGGTCGAAGGTCCACATGGCGGTCGATACGCTCGGGCTGCTGCTGGCCCTGCGGGTGACTCCCGCCAGCGCCCAGGAGCGGCACCAGGCCCACGCGCTCGCGGCGGCGGTGCAGGAGGCGACCGGGCAGGCGGTCACGCTCGCCTACGTGGACCAGGGCTACACCGGCGCCCAGGTCGCGGCCGACGCCGCCGCGCACGGCGTCGAGCTGCGCGTCGTCTCGCTGGGGGCGGCGCGGTCGGGGTTCGTGCTGCTGCCCCGCCGGTGGGTCGTCGAGCGCAGCTTCGCCTGGATGGCGCGCTCCCGCCGACTGGCGAGGGACTACGAGCGCACCAAAGAGGTACTCGCCGGCTGGCACCGGGTCGCCCTCGCCGGACTCATGCTCCGCAGGCTCGCCCCGCTGCTAGAACAAAGTGCATAACAGGCTCTAAGCCGCCGCGCTCCGTGTAGGCACCCGGCCCCGGCGGCGCGGAAACCATGGGCCCCTCTGCCCCCGACGCGCCGGCGGCGCCGTCCCGCGGACAGGCGGTAGAGTGCTACCAAGCTGGCGGCGACGCGCCCCGACTAGTTCGGACGCAACAGACCGCTACGCTATTACGTCGCGGGCCACTGGGTTCCATCGGCCGTGATAGATTTACGACTCGTCAGAGCGGGCGCCGGGCGGGACGAGCGCCCAAGTGATCTGGGGATGCTTCAGCGGTCTTTCGTCATCGCCTCTTACGCCGTCGGGAGGGCATCGCCGAGCCG
>CAXTPM010000436.1:0-4658 GCA_964245865.1 uncultured Fimbriiglobus sp.
GTAGTGGTCGCTCAGGCGCGCCCCCCACGCCTGCTCGATGCGCGAGCGCGTCCCCGGCACGCTGCCGCCCGGCTCGCCGGCCACGACGACCAGGCGCACCGCCGAGCCGGCGAGGTCGATCTCCTCCGACGCGGCGAGTTCGGCGAGGTGTAGCGCGTAGGTGGGCGTGGCGAATACCACAGTCATAGCGTGGTCAAGAATCGTGCGCAGCCGGGCAAGGCTCGTCAAGCCGCCGCCGGGAATCACCAGGCAGCCGCGCCGCGCGCACGCCTCGAACGCGGTCCAGAACCCCAAAAACGGCCCGAACGAGAACGGAAAGTAGCAACGGTCATCGGGAGTGACGCCGATCAGGGGGAAGCACAGACCCCAGCAGTTCAGCAGGTTCGCCCAACTCTCGGCAGTGTCGCCCCAGCGCATCGGCACCCCCGTCGTGGTGCCGCTCGACTGGTGCAACCGGGTGACGAGGTGCACGCCCTGCGAGAAGTTCGAGCCGTAGGGCGGGTTCGCGGCCTGGTCGGCGACGACCTCGGGCTTGGTGGTGAACGGGAGGCGCGCGAAGTGCGACCCGTCCCCGAGGGCGAACGGGTCGAACCCAAGATCAGCGTATTTAGCGGCGTAAAAGGGGTTGGCGCGCGCCAGGTCCAGCACGCGCGCCAACTTGACGAGTTGCTCGGGCCGCAGCGCCACGGCTAGCGCGACGCCTTGGGGCTGCCGATGTCGTAGCAGTAGAGGTGCTCGTAGTCCCGCAGGTACAATTTCCCACCGGCGACGACGGGGTGAGTCCAGACCTTACCCTGACCCGGCCGGGTCGGGCTGAGTTTGGGGATGGTGAATCGCCCGACCTCCTGCCACCCTTCCGGCGTCGCCTTGATTTGAACAAGTGTCCCCTTACTTTCGCCGTAGCAGTAGAAGTGGCCGTCGGCGTAGGTGATGGAACCTTTGTCGAGCTTCTTGGAACTCCACACCGGCTCGTCGGGGCCGGTCTTGTAGTCGAAGCAGACCCAGCCGCTGGAATCCGAGTGGCCGTAGATTTTGCCCTCGTACTCGACCACGCCGCCGTGGTGCGTGGCGACGACTTTGTTCTTCGAGTACACCTTCGTGGCCTTGGTGCCGTCCCCCTCGGGTTCGAGCTTGTACAACTCGCACCCCGCGCCGTAGCCGGCGGTGAAGAAGACCAAATCGCCCGCCACCACGGGGGTGGGGATGACGGCGATCTTGCGGCCGATCTCGCCGACGCTCCAGAGCAGTTTGCCGTCGGAGGCCCGCACCCCGACCCCGTGCGCGGCGGTTTGGGTGACGTACTGCCGCACGCCGCCGACCTCGGCGACGACCAGCGACGAGTAGCCGGCGTCGTCGCCGAGTTTCTCCGTGACCCAGGCCGTCTCGCCGGTCTTGGCGTCGAGCGCGACGACCCCCTTCTTGCCGCCGGGGGTGACGACGACGCGGGCGCCGTCCACTAGCGGCGACTCGGAGTAGCCCCACTGCGGGACTTTGCCGCCGAAGTCTTTGACCAAGTTCTTGGCCCAGACTTCCTTACCGTCGGCGACCGTCAGGCACGTCAGGTCGCCCGTGGCGCCGAGCACGTAGAGGCGGTCGCCGGCCACGGTGGGGGTGCTGCGCGGCCCGCCACCCCAGCCGTCGAGGAACTTGCCGGGCGAGGTCTTGAGTTTCGCGGTCCACACGGGTTCACCCGTGGCGGCGTCGAGGCAATGCACCGACTCCTCGGCGCCGACTTTCGCAGTGCTGCCGCCGATGAGGTACAGCCGCCCGCCCACCACCGCCGGGCTGCCGTAACCGGTGCCGATTTCGTCGAGGCTCTCGCGCTTCCACGCGAGTTTCGGCCCCCCCTCGGGGAGCGCGTGCAGGAGGCCCGTTTCGGGCGACTTGCCGTCGCGGTTGGGGCCGCGCCACTGCGGCCAGTCGGCGGCGGACGAGGCGGGGGCGGCGGCGAGTAGCGCGAGAAGCGATAGCCAGGCGGGGGGCATACCCATGCTCCGAAGTGCGAAGGCGGCGGGCCGGCGGCGCCGGTTTAGCCAGTATAGGAATCGCCCGGCCACCCGTCGGCGCGGAGCGCGCGAATCTCCGCGCAGCTCAGCCGCACCGGCCCCCCGGCGGTGGCGAGCGCGACGCCGCCCAAAGTCAACTCGGCGACCACCCCGGCGACCGCGCGCCCGCTAATCGTCTCGGCGACCGCCGCGCGGCCGAGTAGCCCGAGCCGCGCCGCCCACGCCGACTCCAGCCCGCGCGAGCCGAGCCGGCCGTGCCAGGAGTCGAGCCGCGCCAGCACCGCCCGCGCCGCAGTTTCCGCCGCCACGAGTCGCCCCGAACTCGCCAGGATCGACGCGGCCAGCGGCAGCCCGGCGTCGTCGAACTCGGCGCGCGATTGTGTCAGGTTCAGCCCCAGCCCGGCGACGAGGGTCTCGCCCGACTCGATGAGCAGCCCGCAGACTTTGCGCCCGCCCACGAGTAAATCGTTGGGCCACTTGAGTGTGGCCGGCAGCCCGGCCAACTCTTCGACCGCCTCGGCCACCGCGACCGCACAGTACGCCGTCACCAGCGCCGGACCCCGGCGACGCGACCCACGCCCGGCCGTACTGGCCGCGCCCCTGGGTCTGGAAGTCCGCGACCACCGCCTCGCCGGGGGCGAGTGTTTGCGCGAAGTCGTTCGTACTAGCGAGTTCGGCGAAGCGCAGGACGCGCCGGCCGACCGAGCGCGTCGGCAACTCCCAGACTTCGAGCAGCGCCGGGTCACTCACCGTAGTCGAGCGCCAAATCGAGCGCCGGCGCGGAGTGCGTGAGGGCGCCGACGCTAATGCGGTCCACGCCGGTCTCGGCGATGGCGCGCACGGTCGAGAGGTTGACCCCACCGGAGGCTTCGAGCAGCACCGCCGGCGCGAGCGCATCGCGCATCGCCACCGCCTCGCGCAGCACGTCGGGCGGCATATTGTCGAGCAGCACGATGTCCGGCAACTCGGCAAGGGCTTCCCTCAACTGAGTGAGCGTATCGACCTCGACCTCCACAGTCAGGCCCGCCGCGCCGGCGCGGGCGGCGCGCACGGCCGTGGCAATGGCCCCCCCCGCGGAGGCGCCGAGGCCGGCGAGGTGGTTGTCTTTGATGAGGATGCCGTCGGAGAGGCCGACGCGGTGGTTGTGCCCGCCGCCCTGCCGCACCGCGTACTTTTCGAGCAGGCGCCACCCCGGCGTCGTCTTACGCGTGTCGAGGACCACGGCCTTGGTACCCGCCACGGCGTCGGCGTAGCGCCGGGTGAGCGTGGCCACGCCGCTGAGCCGCTGGAGGAAGTTGAGGATGGTACGCTCGGCGACCAGGATCGAGCGCAAGGGGCCGGCGAAACTCGCCACCGTCTGGCCCGGCGCGAGGGACTCACCGTCGGCGGCGTGGGCGGCGACGGCCACGGGGGCGCCCTCGAGCGCGGCGAACACTAGCTCGATGATGGGCAGCCCGGCTAACACCCCCGGTGTGCGGGCGACCACGCGCGCGGCGCCCGGCGTGCCCTCGGGGATGGTCAGGCGCGAGGTGGCGTCGAGGGCGGGGTCGAAGCGCTCGCGCAGCCCGCAGCCGAGGTCTTCGGCGAGGGCGAGTCGGACGAGCGCGCGGGCGGCGGCGAGTTCGGCAGGGGTCATGGGGGAATTGTAGGCGGGCCGCTACCGCGCCGCCCCAGCGGCCCGCGCCAGCGCCGCCGCCGTCTGCGCCGCCTCGTCCTCAACGATCACGTCCGGCACGATCCCCGCCCCGTCGAACGCCCGCCCCGCCGGCCCCTCAACTCGGGCCAGCGTGACGACCAGCGCCCCCGACTGGAGTTGGAGCGACCCGGACTGCACGACGCCCTTGCCGTAGGTCTTCTGGCCCACGACCACCGCCCGGCCGCGCTCCGAAAGGGCCACCGCGACGACTTCCGCGGCCGACGCGGTGCCGCCGTCCACCAGCAGCACGACGGGGCCGCGCCACGCCGCGTGGGCGGGGGCGGCGAACTCGCGCGCGGCGAACTCGGGCGACTGGCCGTCGGTGCGGGCGACCGCGCCGCCGTCGAGGAACAGCCCGGCCACCCCGAGTGCGGCCGGGAACGAGCCGCCGCGGTTGCCGCGCAGGTCGAGCACGAGTGAGCGCATCCCCGACTGCGCGAGCCGGGCGAGCGCCGCGCGGAGGGCGCCGGCGCTATCGGGCCGGAACGCGGCCAGGCGCACCACCGCCACCCCCGGCCGGGCGTCGTCGAATCGCGCGGTCAGCGCTACGGGGTCGGCGGGCAGGCGGCGGACTTCACCCGTGGCGAGTTCGGCGGCGTGGTCGGCCCCGGCGCGCGGGGTCAGCGCCCGGCCCTGGGGGTCGGCGAGCAGGTCGGCGACCGCGACGCCGTTCAACTTGACGATCTCGTCGCCGGGCTTGAGGCCGGCTGCGGTGCTCGCCTCGACCCGAGCGCGGCCGCGCGCCAGGTGCACCGCGAGGCCGTGGCCGGCGAAGAACTCGACTATCTGCGAGCGGGTGACGACCGGCGGCGCGAAACTCGTGTAGTCGTCCAGCCCGGCGCACGCGCCGGCGACTAGCTCGAAGACGATCGCACTCGGGCGCTTCACGCCGACGCGCACTTGCAGTTGCCGCACGAGGTCGAACGCGAGTTGCCGGGCCTCGGCCGCACTCGCCG